>NZ_JBSYXO010000049.1:0-21641 GCF_054172045.1 Methylomonas sp. MgM2
CCAACTGCCGCATCAGCTCGGCGATGCCGATCGCGGGATGAGTGTCGTTGAGCTGTATGCAATACATTTCGTGAAATCGCTCCAACGGCAACCCCCGGCGCATGCAAAGGCGCAGCATGTCCTTGATCGAACAGGCCACGAAAAAGTATTGTTGTTCCAAGCGCAAGCGCTTGCCTTCCATCTGTTCGTCATTGGGGTAGAGTATCTTGGAAATATTTTCCGAATAGACTTTTTCCTCCACGGCGCCGTAATAATCGCCGCGGTTGAAATCGGCAAAGTCGAAAGACTGGGCCGCCTCCGCGCTCCACAAGCGCATCAACGCGCACGACTTCGTGCGGTAACCTAGGATCGGCGTGTCGTACGGAATGCCCACGACGACCCGGTTCGGAACCCAGCGTCCCCGAACTCGGCCGGACTCATCGGTATAGCTCTCGGTATATCCGCCGAGTTTGACGACTTGCGAGAAATGCGGCCGGGCTATTTCCCAGACGTTGCCGTAACGCAACCATTTATCGGTCACTTCGACTTGCCAGCCGTTCTTGATGATTTGATCGAAAATACCGAATTCGTAGCGAATGCCGTAGCCGATCGCCGGGTAGCCCAATGCCGCCAGCGAATCCAGATAACAGGCCGCCAACCTTCCCAAACCGCCGTTGCCAAGACCCGGGTCCTCTTCCAGACCGATGAACTGTTCAAGATCGAGATTCAATTCGGCCAAGGCCTGGCGTGCCTGTTCGGTAATGCCGAGATTCAGCAAGTCCTTACCCAGGCGCGGCCCCACCAGAAATTCCGCCGAAAGATAGGAAACCTGGCGGATATCGGGCTTGTTCCATTGTTCCACCTGTTTCACCCAGTTCCGCATGATGCGGTCGCGTACCGAAAGCGCGATGGCCTGATAACGGTCTTCCGGCGTGGAAATCTCCAACGGGCGGCCTACGACATAATTGAGATTATCCAGAAAAGACGCCTTTAGCGCGGCCGAACTGAATCCGGTACGTACGTGTTCGTGTTCGTGTTCCACGCTGGACTTTTGCGATACTTTTGATGCTTTTGCGCTCATGAACGGCTCTCCGGGTGTTGATTCGTCAACTATATGAGTGTTCGAAAACTAACAAGGCGACGTTACAAGAATATGAACGGTAGGCCTTATCAACCGAATCCTTCAAATCCTATCGCCGAACGGCAATCGATTCAAACGGCTGTCACAATTCCTTAACCCTGGCGCGCTACCCTGAACATCCAATCCGATGTTTCTTAACACTTAAAGGGGTATTCAATGAAAAAGCTCGGACTTGTTGCAAGTATGTTGGGAATGGTTCTTTCTCTGAACCTTATCAATCCCGCCTTGGCGCAGGATAAAATCAGATTGACCGGCTCCGGGGCCAGCTTCCCTTTCCCGCTTTATTCAGTTTGGTTCAAAAACTTCAGTAAACAACATAAAGAAGCCAATATCGATTACCAAGCAAAAGGCAGCGGCGCCGGTATCTTGGATCTTATCAACGGCACGGTCGATTTTGCGGCAAGCGATGCGGCAATGTCCGAGGAAGAAATCGCCAAGGTCAAAGACGGCGTCGTGCTGCTGCCGATGACCGCCGGCGAAATCGTGCTGGCTTACAACCTGCCAGACGTAAAGGAACTGAAATTGCCGCGCGACGTGTACCCGGCCATTTTTCTCGGCAAAATCACCCAATGGAACGATGAAAGGATACAAAGCGCCAATCCCGGTGTAAAACTGCCGGATTTGCCGATTACCGTCGTGCGCAGAGCGGATAGCAGCGGCACCACCTTCGGCTTCACCAACCATCTGAGTGCGGTCAGCGAAGAATGGAAGAACGGCCCCGGCGCCGGAAAAACGGTCAATTGGCCTAGTAGCGATAAGATTGTCGCCTCTCCGAAAAACGATGGCGTGACCGCCACGATTAAACAAACGCCAGGCGCCATCGGTTATATCGAATACGGCTACGCCCTGGGCGCCAAGGTTCCTATGGCTTATCTGCAAAACAAAGCCGGCCAATTCGTTTATCCCGGTGCCGAAAGCGGTGCCGCCACGCTGGCTTCCGCCACATTGCCGGAAAACCTGATCGTCTGGATGTTCGATCCCGAAGGCGAAAAATCCTATCCGATCGCTACCTTCACCTGGATGTTGTTTTACGCCCAAAACGCCGATCCCAAGAAAGCCGAAATCCTGCGTGAAATGGTGGAATACGGTTTAACCGAGGGTCAGAAGCTCAGCGACAAAATGGGCTACATTCCGCTGCCTGAGAATGTGATTTCAAAGGTACGCGCCGCGGCTCAAAAAATTCAATAAGCGAATTAACCGGGGATGATGTGATGCTCGAATTATCCCCGGCTTCCCTGAAAGTTTGCCGTCTAATATTTGCCAAGTCGTAATCCAATGAACGCTATCGATCTATCCATTACCGGGGAACAAATCTCGGCCCCACCTTCCCAAAGCGATTACCTGTTCGACCGCTCCTTTCGCGCTATCGCCACGGCATGCGCCTGGTTGATCATGATCATAGTCGGGCTGATTCTTTGGAAAATAGGCACTAAAGCCGTGCCTGCCATCAACGAATACGGGCTGGCTTTCCTGAGCGGCACCACCTGGAACGCCAACGAACGCGAATTCGGCATATTGCCGGAAATCTGGGGCACGCTTTATAGCTCGGTGCTGGCGCTGATCATCGGCGGCGTATTCGGCGTAAGCATGGCGATCTTTTTGACCCAGGATTTCCTGCCGCCCCAACTGGCCTTTATTTTCCGTACCACGGTCGAGTTGTTGGCCGCCATTCCGAGCGTGGTCTACGGCTTTTGGGGCATTTTCGTGGTGATCCCTTTTGTCCGTCCGTTAGCCGGATGGCTCAACGAGGAATTCGGTTGGCTGCCGTTTTTTAGCACGACCCTTAGCGGGCCGGGCATGTTACCGGCCGCGCTGGTGTTGGCGATCATGATTTTGCCGACCGTCGCCGCCGTTTCTCAGGACGCGTTGCGCATGGTTCCCTACCGAACCAAGGAAGCCGCCTACGGTTTGGGCGCCAACCGTTGGGAGGTGATCTTGAAAGTGATGCTGCCCACCGCGTCGACCGGCATTTTCGGCTCCCTGGTGCTGGGCTTTGGCCGAGCGCTAGGCGAAACCATGGCCCTGGCCATGCTGGTCGGCAACTCCAATCAATTGAGTCTGTCGCTGTTTTCGCCCGGAAACACGCTTGCCGCATTATTGGCGCTGAACTTTCCGGAAGCGGGCGCAAAAGAAATTCCCGTTTTGATGTACGCGGCCATGGTGCTGCTGTTGATTACGTTTGCGGTCAACGTGGCCGGCACGGCCATCATGACATTAACCTCGAAAAAATTTAAAGGCGGCAAATGAACACGTCCGATTTCTCTTCGCTGGAACCTGAAAGCATGGCCGCGCTTCCCTGTCTAGAGCGGGCGCCCTTCGATCCGCGCGCGCTGCGCAATACCGTACTCACCGGCCTGGCCTGGATTATGGCCCTGATCGCCGCCGTTCCGTTGATTTCCGTGCTCTATGGCCTGATCGTCAAAGGCGGGCACAGGTTGAGCTTGGAAGTCTTCACCGAACTGCCGCCGGCCGGATTCGAAGATGGCGGCGGATTCGGCAACGCCATCGTCGGCACCTTGGTGACGGTAGGCTTCGGCGCGCTGTTCAGCATACCCTTCGGCATACTTGCCGCGATATTTCTGGCCGAACTCGAACCGGACGGAAAAGCCGCCAATGTCGCCCGCTTCTGCGCGAAGACCCTGACCGGATTGCCGTCGATCTTGGCCGGTGTTTTCGCCTATGCGGTAGTGGTAATGGCCACGGGGACTTACTCCGCTCCGGCCGCCGGCGTCGCCCTGGCGCTGTTGATGTTGCCCACCGTGGTGCTGACGGCGGAAGAGGCCATGCGCATGGTGCCGGTCAACATGAAGAATGCCGCTTACGGCATGGGTTGCACCCGCGCCCAAGTGATTTGGAAAATCGTGTTGCCGACCTCGTTGCCCGGCATCTTGACCGGTGTGATGCTGGCCATCGCCCGCGCCGCCGGCGAAACCGCGCCGCTGCTGTTCACCGCCTTATTTAGTAATTACTGGTTCGTCGAAAACGGCACGGCCGAAGTAATGGCACCGATAGCGTCGCTATCCGTGCTGATATTCAACTTCGCCGGCATGCCGTACGACAACCAGATCGAGTTAGCCTGGACCGCATCGTTGGTGCTCGTAATGATGGTCCTGGTATTTAATATTCTTGCCCGCGTATTGGGGCGTAAAAAAGTGTAACCATTTGAATCAGACCGATGATGAATACCAACAATTTTGCCGAAAGCAACACATTACCGACCGGTGACCCACAACCCGAGGTGGTCATAGACTGCAAACTGGACAAGGTTTTCTACGGCGCCTTTCATGCCGTCAGGGACAGCCACATCCCGATTCACAAAGGGAAAATCACCGGATTTATCGGCCCTTCGGGCTGCGGCAAGAGCACCGTTCTCCGCTGCCTGAACCGCATGAACGATCTGGTAAAGGGGTTTCGATTCGAAGGCAATGTACAGTTCCACGGCCAGGACGTCTACGGCAAAACCGTGGACCCGGTAGTGGTGCGCCGATACATCGGCATGGTGTTTCAGCAGCCCAACCCCTTCTCGATGAGCATTTTCGACAACGTCGCGTTCGGCCTGCGCCTGAATCGTTTTAAGGGCGATATCGAAGAGCGCGTGGAAAGCTCGCTAAAAAGAGCGGCACTCTGGAACGAGGTGAAAGACAAGTTGAAGGCCAGCGGCCTGTCGCTTTCTGGCGGACAACAACAGCGCCTATGCATCGCCCGAGCCATTGCCACCGAACCCAGCGTGGTACTGATGGACGAGCCTTGCTCGGCGCTCGACCCTATCGCGACCCGGCGCATCGAGGAATTGATGGTCGAGTTGAAGGAGAAATACACGATCGCCCTGGTCACGCATAACATGCAGCAGGCCGTGAGGGTCGCCGACAACACCGCCTTCTTCTCGGTCGACATTTCCCAAGGCGGGCGTACCGGCTACTTGGTAGAGCTAGGGGATACGGAGCAAGTCTTTGAAAATCCGCGAGAAGAATTGACCAAGCAATATATACGCGGCGAGTTTAGCTAGACCGGCGGAGTCCCCGATGAACATTAATACAAAACTTGCCCGCGTATCGTTCCGCTCAGCCGTTCTCGCCCTCGCTTGCCTATTTGAAACGGGAGGCGGCGCATTTGCCCAAACCGACGGACTTATTTTACGCGGCGGCGGAGCTACATTTCCCGCGCCGCTCTACCAACGCTGGATCACTACCTTTATGGAGCGGCAACCCTCGCTGCAAATCGGCTACAAAGAAACGGGCAGCGGCGACGGTATCCGTGATTTTCTGACCGAGACGCTGGATTTCGCCGGTAGCGACGCCGCCCTCAACGACGAACAAATGGCCCAAGTCAAGCGCGGCGCGGTGCTGGTGCCCGCCACCGCCGGCATTATCGTGCTCGCCTACCATATCGAAAATCTGAACGGCCCGTTAAGGCTGCCGAGAGACGTGTACGAAGATATTTTCGCCGGGAACATCACGCGCTGGAACGACGAACGCATCCGTTCCGCCAATCCGGGTCTGAACTTGCCCAATCAAGACATCACTATCGTGGCGCGCCAGGACGGCAGCGGCACGACGTTTGCGTTTACGAATCATTTGAGCGCCATCAGCGATACGTGGCGGGATCGGGGGCCCGGCGTCGGCAAACTGATCGATTGGCCCGGCAACGCGATGACCGTGAAAGGTAACGAAGGCGTCGCCTCGCGCATCAAGGTCAGCGAGGGGTCGATAGGCTACATCGAATACGGTTTCGCCAAACGACTGCAATTGCCGATAGCATGGCTGCAAAACAAAGCCGGAAGGTACATAGAACCCAAGGATCACTCGGGAACGGAAACCTTGATCCTTAACGCGTCGCAGATGCCCGATAATCTGCGGTTAATGATTCCCGATCCGGCCGGCGAGAATGCCTATCCGATACTGACCTTGAGCTGGTTGCTTTTGTACCGGCATTACGCGGACCCGGCGAAATCAGCGGCACTCAAGCAATTCGTCAGTTTTGGTTTAACGGAAGGCCAACTCTATAGCCGCGAACTCGGTTATGTCTCCTTGCCGGAGGAAATCGTATCTCGATCGCTCAAGGCCTTGGACGCGATTCAATAAACCGATACGGGGCCGAACGTTGGATCAGGCCGAGGCAATCGACTACCCTTTGTGTCAACCATGGAAGGTATGAGTGTTTTTATCGTTCAGATTCTAAACAAACTGCATCCGAAACAATGGCACGGATAAAGTTTAACCTCGAACGCATCGAGCAATCGCTGCGCGAAGTCCAAAAACAAATGCCGCTGCTTAATCGGAAGTTGGAATTCGAACTGGAGCATATGAGCGATGAAGTCATAGAAAATCTGGTTTCGGGCTATGCCCTAATCAACCATTTATTGACCTCCGAAATTGAGCTGCTTGCCATCGGTAGTTCAAGCTTTCTCCTTGAACTGAATACCCGGGTGTTATGCGGGGTAAACGAGACCAAGCGCTCTGAGTATAGAAAACATATTCAAGCGACTAACCGCTATTTTTACGACCGCACCGGTAGCGGCATACAATCGTTTATGGAATGGTATGACTTGCACCGGTACCAGTCGACATGGCAGCGGGCGGCGGGCGCCTATGTGCATATTCTGAGCGAGCCGCAATTGTTCATTGAAGGGAATAACCGCACCGCTACATTAATCATGAGCTATATCCTGGCCAGCGAAGGCCTGGAACCGTTCGTGCTGACGGTAAAAAACGCCAAAGCCTTTTTCGAGTTATCTGCTTTAGTGAAGACTTTACCCGGAAACGCCCTACTTCATTGGTTTCGTTTACCCTTCCTAAAGAACGACATGGCCGGTTTTTTAAAAAATCAACTGCAAACCCGGTGTTGGACGCAAGAAACCGGTTTATAGACTGACTTCGCCTAGCCGCGCGCTCAGCAGCCATACCTTAATTTAACAAACACACTGTGCCTAGCCATGACGCCACTGGAAAAAACAGAAGCCTTTTTCAATGACCTAGTCGCTCACTATGGCGAAGGAGATGACCGCGAAATTCGCGCTGCGAGCAAGCTTATGTTGGTTGCCCTGGCCAAGTTCAAGGAACACGGGGGCCCCAATGGGATAAATCTTGCCGATGAATATTTAAACTTGGCTAAAAATGATCCGGAAAAATTCGAGCGTATCTTACAGAGCAACCGCGGCCGCCCCGGCAGCAGTTGGCTTGCTTAAGTCTTTCGCGACGAAAAGCGGTGTCTTTACACAGTAATCTCAGTTTCCGGCCGGAAGAGTTGGCGCATCTCTTGAAATCTAATCCAAGCCGAACCGACCGCCATTGTCGATTGGCTCCGGTTCCGGCCTCGCCTCCTATGCCTCATCGTAGACGCAGCCGGCAGACTACCCATTCAATTGCCTAGTAGCGTTGCGGAACGAACAATTCCGGCGGCAGCTCCTCGCGTTCGTAGTCTTCGTTAAATACTCGATCGGGCAGCGTGATTTTTTCCGAAGGCACTTCTTCGTAGGGAATCAGGGAAAGCAGATGGTGAATACAATTGAGACGAGCGCGTTTTTTGTCGTTGCCGTCCACGATATACCATGGCGCCTCCGGAATATGCGTGCGGGCGAACATCTCTTCTTTAGCCTTGGTATACTCCTCCCAGCGCACCCGGGACTGTAAGTCCATCGGGCTCAGCTTCCACTGCTTCATAGGATCGTTAATGCGCATTAGAAAGCGCAGTTGTTGCTCTTCGTCCGAAATTGAAAACCAGAATTTGATCAGGCGAATACCGCTTCGCACCAGCATGCGTTCGAACTCGGGTACATCTTGAAAGAAAGCTTCCACGTCCTTCGGGCTCGCGAAACCCATGACGCGTTCGACGCCGGCGCGGTTATACCAAGAGCGGTCTAGCAACACGATTTCCCCGCCCGCCGGCAGATGGGGTACATAACGTTGAAAATACCATTGCGTGCGTTCGCGGTCGCTGGGCTTGGGCAGCGCTACGACACGGCAAACCCTAGGATTCAGACGTTGGGTGATCCGTTTGATGGCCCCGCCTTTACCTGCTGAATCACGGCCCTCGAAAATCACGGCGATTTTCTCGCCGGTATGCTCCACCCAGCTTTGCAGCTTGATCAATTCGGTTTGCAATTCAAGCAGTTTTCGGAAGTAGACTTTGCGCTCCAGCGTGTCGGGGTGTTTTTCCTTGTAAAGCTTACGTAACTCCAATGATAATGCCGGTTCGGACATTTCCAGTTCGATATCTTCATCCAGTGAATCTTCCAATTCAGCTCTGAGCCAATCCATTTCTTCCGAATCACCGCTTTGCGTGTTCATTGAATTTCTCCCTTCGTGCGATTTGCCGTGTAATTTCCCCATAAATGTGACCGAAACCGGGGGACTAACTAGGTGACTGTAATCAAATTTCGAGTGTATCATCGCCTTGCGACAATAAAATGACAGCCGTAAAACCGACGCGAATTGCGCGCGGTGCGAGCGCATTGGAATTTCTTTATCAATCATACGTCTACAATGACAAATAATGTTAAGGGAAACGTATATTTGTCATATCGCTGTAACATTTAAAATGAAAAATGACGTGTTCGAATCGGTTTAGTAACATTATCCTGCGTTAGCTTCGAATGCCCGCAGCTAGGAATCTTCTCATGCCCAAACTCGACGATCTTATAAAAAACGGCACACCCCTCGGCGTAGCCATCGGTCTCGGTGCCGCCGCGTTGGCGACCGTTATCGTTCCGGCCTTGCCGGCTTTGGTTCGCGCCACTAAGCCGACCGCCAGAGCCGCCCTCAAGTCCGGCCTGATACTGTTGGAGCGCGGCCGCGAGGTCATGGCGGAAGCGAGCGAAGAGCTCGACGACATGATGGCCGAAGTAAAGTCGGAATTGCAGAAGGAACGCCAAGCTCAGCAAAGCGAATTCAGCGACAGCGAAACGGTCAGCAAAACGCCGAACGAAGAATAATGCCCATCGCCGATTTACCTAAAGCCTTTATCAAACACCAGATGCCGGGGCGCGCCCGTTTGAAGATTCCCGGCAAGCGCGGCGACGAACGATATTTTGAACAATTGGCGGAAATCTTCGCCGGTTGCGAAGCCATTACCCAGTTACAAATCAACGCGCAGACCGCCAGTCTGCTCATCCAGCACGATTCCTCGCCTCTGTCGGACATTGTCGCCTTTGCCGGCGATGCCGGCCTGTTCGTAACGGTCCAAGGCCGGGAAGCGGAATTAATGGCCACCGAACATTCGTCGATCGCGAAACTATCATCGCTGGCCGCCACTCACATCGATCATAAATTGGCCGATTTGAGTGCCGGGCGCGTCGACGTGCGCTCGGTATTGTTTTTAGGCTTTATGGGGCTGGCCGTGCGCGAGGCCACCAAAGGCCATGTCATGGCGCCCGCCAGCACGTTCTTATGGCGCGCATTGCAACTGCTGAATCAGAAGAACGACAAGTTTTTCGAGTGAACCGGCCTCTGAAAAAGGGTCGCGGGCATTTATCCATTCGCTTTAAAGCATATCCGTTGGTTATTAATTGCTTGTGATGCGGCCCGAAGGCCGGCCATAGGCATGCGTACCGACCTGTCGGCAACGGCGGTATCTATTTACGGACGGGACAACCTTGGATCGCGATGATTTTCGGTTTCAAAGATGAAACCGTACCGGCACCCGACATGACCCGATCGATTGAACAACCGATAACGGCAATTGATTCTTTAATGCCGGAAGCCAAGCTATCCTAGAACCTGAACGCGCTGGTTCGCCCCTTGACTGTCATCAAGGTTAAACAACTTTCGTCCGGCCGGTTTATATTGCAAACCGGCCATTATAAAAACTGCAATGATTGATCTGACATTGCAGTTTTTATTGGGGATGAAGTCAATTTTATATTGTGTTTTTGACTGGTTTGAGCAGTAATAAAAACCAGCCGATTCCGAATAATCGGCATCGCAAGAATTGCGTATGAATCGTCATTTCACGGCATCAACACAGTTGTGAACTTTTAATTTTCCGTGTGTTCCAGCCTGATTATATTAGCCGTATCATTATGATAAACCGTGGTTTTTTTTCGACTTCTGGCATCGATAAGCCGGTCTATGTCCACATTAAAGTGTTTAGCCAATTCCCGATTCGTCACAAGCGAATGCGGACTTGGCTTTATCGAGGCATGTATCCAGGATAAAGCCAATGTCCAGACGAGCCAGCCGCTGCTTATCATTAAAATGATTCCACCATACATCTGCAGCAATTCCAGCAGGGTTTTGTAGCCGCCAAACCAACGGATTTCGTCGGACAGGCTTTTCAGTCCCATCAGCCAGCCGGCCAAGGTAATAAGAGGCAGCAGAAAGTACAGCCACAACAGCCAACTCATGCAAACTAACAACGCGGAAGCCAATTTTTGTCGCAGGCTCTGCAAGTGCGGTTGATTAATGATGATGTGTTTCATTTTTGCCGCAAACCTCTATCAAGAGTGACCCATACCGCCCTTTGGCCTTTTTTCTTGCGCAAGGCCTTGATACAGCCGTTGATGGTGGTGCCGACATTGATCAACCAATACACAATCGGGTACCAAATCATCCAGTAATAGCGCTGAGCCGAACCGCCGCTACGTTTTTCGTAAATCGAATCGATGCTGAGGCTGACGCCGAATTGAATCAAACAGGTCACGCACAACAACATGCTGGTCCAGTGCGGCGATAAATCCATCAGCGCCGCTTGCGCTTGCTCGGCCAATAGCCAATCGAGCGGAGCGGCGAGCAGCATGCCGACTACCAAAAATGCCCAGCACAAGCTGATGCAGCATTCCAAATACAAAGGCCACATGCCGCGCGAGCGCCAAGACCACAGCGCGCCAAAATAGCGCAGCAACACCTCAACGCCGCCTTGCGCCCAGCGACTGCGCTGTTTCCACAAGCCTTGCAAGGTCTCTGGCATTAATACCCAGCATAAGGCATTGGGTTCGAAGCGGATGCGCCAGCCGGCCAGTTGCATTTTCCAGCTAATGTCGATGTCTTCGGTCACCATGTCGGGGCTCCAATACCCAACCTCGTGCAAGGCGGTTTTGCGAAACCCGGCAATGACCCCTGAAATGGTAAAAATATGTCCGTAGGCCCGCTGGGCGCGTTTTATCATGCCGACGATAGCCGAAAATTCGCCGACTTGCACCTTACCCAGCAGGGTGGACCGGTTGCGGATGCGCGGATTGCCGGTGACGGCGCCGACATGGGGATCTTCCAGAAAATGTTTGACTATCCAAGCCGTGGCATTGGGAGCCAGCAAGGCGTCGCCGTCGATACCGATCAAAATTTCACTGTTGGCCAGCAGGGCCGCGGTACGTAAAGCCACCGCTTTACCCTGATTTCTGGCCAGATTGATTATCCGTAATTGCGGATATTGATCGGCTAATTCGTGCAGAACTTCAAGAGTGTTATCCTTGCTGCCGTCGTTGATAGCGATAATTTCATAGTCCGGATACTGCTGTTGCGATAAGTAATGGATGGTTTCGCGGGCGTTTTCACCTTCGTTATAGCAAGGCACCAGGATGGATACCATCGGATAATCGCTCAATATCGGCAAGTCCGATAACACGTTGCCGCGATTACGTTCCCAACGCCAGTAGTAAATCAGCCCGCCCGTCATCCACACATAGGCCATTAATAGCGGGTAATAAAACACAAACCTTGATAACCATTCCTCCCAAATCGACCAGGGCATGGTTTCCAAATATTCCCGGCTCATAAACCACCAGTCGATCAATTTCTGCACCCAAGCTTGGCTGAGCAGTTGATTCATAATGCTCAATCCGGGTTGCTTACCGCGAAGAATCGTTTCAATTCTTCCAGTTTAGGTTGATCGTGATAGAGGTTATCCGGGTAATATCCTATGTGTTGGGCACCCAGTTTTTTCAGCAATTGAAACTGTTCGGTAAAAACGGGCATCGGAATGTCTTGTTGTTTTTTCCAATCCACCGCCTGTAGTTCGAATACCATTTTTTGTAGGCCGTTGGGCTGTTCGGCGGTTTTTTTGACCAGCTCAGCCAGCCATTTGTCGGCGTCCTCGGCTTCTTCCATGAAGGGCATGGCTTCTATGGCCACGTAATCGTAGTGTTTCAGAAAGATTGGAAAGGATTGCGCGTACCATTCTTCGCTGTATGGCTTTAACAATGGCAAGGCGTAAAAATTACGCGCAGTCTTGATATAAGGCCGGTAATAACGCACCCGGTCGGCCAGATAGTCGGTGAACTGACCGATGTATTCGGTTTTATGCTTGGCCCACTGCATACGCAACTCGCTGGATGCGTGTATCGCGTCGAATTCGGCGGGCAAGCCCCATACGCCGTGAGTCACTTCCATCGCCGCTGCCGACACGTCTTCAAAGTCCGACAAAATGCCGTCGTCGTGAAATAACAGACCGTTGAAATCGCAGTGTTTGGCCAAGTCCTCGTAAATATCGCCGATGTATTGGCGCGCTTCAGGGTTAAATGGGGACAATCGCGTGTAGATATGCCTGGACAATTGCGGACCGCCGTCTCGCCATTCTTTGACATACCATTTCAACGGCACATCGGCTTTGTAAGCCATGATAGGCATCCAGGCATAGACTTTGACGTTGGCCTTGGTCCGCAGCTGCAAGGCAACGTGGCTGAACAAGTCCTTGCGCACCGGCAAATGCCGGTTCGGGAAATACAACTCATCGGCATTACCGTCGCCGTCCGGGTCGGAATAAGCTTGTAAATACACGGTGTTGGCGCCGCTGGCCTTGATGCGTTCAACCAGGGCCTTCAGGTTGCGCGCCGTTTGTTCGTCGTCCTCGTCATAGATGTAATCCAAATCGACATGGGCAACCCGAAGCGAAACGTCTTTTCGCTGTTTGGTAACGATTTCGCCAAACCGCTCGCCGTCGACATCATCGGTGATCATCAGGCGCTTCATGACGCCTACATCGCTCAAGGTATTGCTGCCGTCGTTCAAGCCCATGGTTAAGGAAATGCCATACTGCTTGGCGGCTTCCAGAGCGATGGCATTGTATTCGCCATAAGGCCATACCATCACGCGCGGACGCACGCCCAGTAATTGAAACAGGCCTTCCGAGCTTTTTTCCACCTCTCGCAATATACGTGTGCGGTATTCTGCGTCTGTTTCGTATTCCTCGTATTCCGTGCTGTATAAGCGTGAGGTAACCGTGCTGTGCTCATCGCCGAATGGGTTCATCAGAACCCCGTGGTGCATATCATGGGTGTGCGAGGCAATTTCCACCAGACCACTGGCCATCACCTCTCGAATTTGCGCGGCGGACATAATCGGTTTCAGATCATGCCTATGCTGCCCTTCCAGCCAAGATCCCACCACGGCTAAGGTGGCCGGATAATGATATTTTTGCAGCAGCGGTAGCGCGCGGGTGTAAAAACTCAAATAACCATCGTCAAACGTCAGTAATACCGCTTTGTCGGGCAAGGCTTTCCGGCCTTTCGCGGCGTCCAACAAATCCTGGACGCCGATGACGCGGTAATGATGTTTTTTTAGCCAGGCGAAATGCTGATCCAGATGCTGCTTATTCACCGCGATACGGTCGAAGGGCGGCACTTTTTCCTCTTCCTCGAGAATGTCGTGATAGTTCAACACCAAAAAATTACCGGTCTCGGCGGCTACCGATAACGGATGAGCAAACGATAAAAAAATAAACGCAATAACGAGCAAAATGCCTGGCATAGTGGAAAGATAATGAATAAAAAATAAAGGGAGATTAACGGCTCATGACAGTGCTTGGCTGGTGCATTCCGTGCTGTCGGTTTAAATTTTAAAGCGATAGCCGACGCCGGATTCCGTGAGTAGATAACGCGGCTGGGTAGGATCTTGTTCCAGCTTTTGGCGCAATTGACTCATATAGATACGCAAATAATGGGCATTTTCCTGATAGGACGGCCCCCATACTTCCCTGAGTATTTGTTGATGGGTCATGACTTTGCCGGCATGTTTGACCAATACCGATAGCAAACGAAATTGAATGGGGGTCAGCCGGACTTCTCGGCCGTCGACACTGACTATACGATTCAGCAAATCGATATTCAGGTTGTCGGTGCTGAATAATTCGCCTTGCGGGCTTTCCGAGGCCCGGTTGGCATGCCTTAGGGCAACCCGGATGCGCGCCAACAATTCGCCGAAGCCGAACGGTTTGGTTAGGTAATCATCGGCGCCTATATCCAGGGCATCGATTTTATGTTGTTCGTGATTACGCGCCGAGAGCACGATGATGGGCATGCCGGACCACGCCCGCACCGCCTTGATCACTTCCACGCCATCCATATCCGGCAAACCCAAATCCAAAATCATCAAATCGGGTTTACGCATGCCGGCCTCGATAACGCCTTGCCTGCCGGTCTCGGCATCGAAAACCGTAAAGCCTTGCGTACTCAAACTGGTGCGCAGAAATTTACGGATGGCCGGGTCGTCTTCGATGACGATGATGATAGGGTCGGTTTTTGACATACTCAGGGCAATTCGTCTTCCGGGACCCACTCGGGTGGCGCTTGATCCAGCGGCAGCTCTAATTCGAATACCGCCCCGCCTTCGGGACGATTGTGAGCGCTGATGCGTCCGCCATGGGCTTCGACAATGGCACGGCATATCGCCAGCCCCAAACCCACACCGCTTTGAGCGGCTTCGTTGCGGGTTTGATAAAACTTTTCGAACAGCTTTTCTTCCAAACCTTCGGGAATACCGGCACCGTGATCGGCCACCGAAATTCTGGCGGTTTGCGTGGCTGTATCCACGGCAAGCTCCAGGCCGCTGTCTTTGGGCGTGTAGCGAACCGCGTTCTCGATCAAGTTGATCAATACCTGTTCTATCATCACCGCGTCGACATACAACAAGGGTATGCCGGGCGGCATGATGACTTTCACCGTACGGCTCTGCAGGCATTTGTGCTCGCGAGTCAACACCGAGCCGATGATTTCCTCGACCGGATACCATTGTTTGTTGAGATCGATCTTGCCGGCGTCCAAACGGGCCATGTCCAGCAAATTGTTGATCAACAATGTCATGCGTTCGGCTTCGTCTACGATGGCGCGGCTTAAATCCGCGCGGTCGGAGGCTTGCAAATGACCATCGTCATCGGCTAAAGCGCTGGCCGAACCAATGATGGTGGAAAGCGGCGTACGCAAATCGTGGGAAATCGCACTGAGCAGCGAGTTTCGCAAGCGCTCGGCTTCAATTTCAATCTGTGTCGATTTGGCCTGCTCGGCAAAGCGCAGCCGGGACAATGCCTGGGCAATTTGCCGCAACAAGGTTTCCAGTAATTGCTGCTGCTCGGGCAGATCAATGCGCCCAAGGCCGCCGGGTAACAGAGCCAGTACGCCCATCACCTTGTTTTCATCATGTAACGGGAAATACAACGTTTGCTTGGGGCCGTTGCAGCCGGTCAGGCTGTCGTTATCCAGCGACCATTGTGCCAGCATTAAATCGGCGGCCCGCAAGGATTCCGGCAACTCGGGCGCATCGGGGTAATGCAATTGACCTGCTTCATCGGCAAACAAAATCACGGCGCGACTGTTGAATTCGCGGGACAGATGCCTGACGGACGTGCAGACAATATCCTGCTCAGTTTGGCATGTGGCCAGTTCCTTACTCATGGCGTACAACGCGGTGGCCGTGCGTTCTCGATAGGCGGCAATCTTGGCCTGCGATTTGACGTTAATCATCAGATTACTGATCACGATCGCCACCACCAGCATTGCCAGCAAGGTAATTAAATACTGACTATTGGCGGGCGACAAGCTCAAATAAGGCGCGACGAAAAACAGATCGAACACCCCTACGCCCAACAGCGAAGCGACAATCGACGGGCCCCGCCCGAAGCGCATGGCAATAAATACCACCCCCAGTAAAAATACCATCACCAAGTTGGATAATTCCAGGCGCTCATACAGGACATGACCGATCAAAGCATTGATGGCGGTGATCAAAATCGCCCAGACATAGCCCGCCCAACCCTGTAAAGGGTGCCGCCGTATAGGCGGCTCTATCCGATATGGCTGAGGTTCTTTAAGCCCAAGATAGTCGATGGGTGAATTCTCGCAGTTGCTCACAGAAATTGATTGGGTGGAAAGTTTTTATAAAACGGACATTTAAACACGCAAAGCCCGAAACAGCGGATCAATAAACTGTGCGTTTACCGCAAAACGGCCGAAATTTTAATCCACGATTTGTGCCAAGCCTATGGGGTGAGAAAATTTTTATATTTTTTTTATACATAGCCGGTTTTTTTTTACAGAATCTTTAGAGGTCTTTTCCTAAAGTATCCACCGACACCAAGCACGCCATTTATTTCGTGTCGGTTACCCAGGTTATCGGCTTCAATCCTCCATGACCGATAGCCCGCAATTTCCAGTGTCAAGGGAGTAACTCCTTCTCTTTGTGGTTGTTTCCTGTTTTTGTCTAATGCCGTAGCCGAGACTTTGACTGGACCAACCGCGTTTTTTGGAATTTTAATTGCCTATCGTGCATGGAATTTGCCCGCATGAAACTCGTGCTCCTGTTGTTATTTTGCTTGTTGCCTAGCCCGGCTTTGGGAGGGTCCGATACCGGCACGGCACAGCATTTGGATTTAACCAAGCATTGGGTCGGCTATTCGGCCGTCGCTATTTTCGCAGCGGCTTATGTATTGGCGATGGTTGAAGAAATCATCGAGCTGAATAAATCCAAACCCATGGTATTGGCGGCCAGTTTGATTTGGGTGTTAATTGCCTCGGTATATGTATCGGGTGGGTTGGATAAACCAGCGGGTATTGCCTTCCGCTCCGCTTTGGAAGGTTATGCCGAGTTATTTTTATTCATTATGGTATCCATGGCCTATTTGAATGCCATGGAAGACCGCGGCGTATTTGATAATTTGCGAGTCTGGTTACTGAGCAAAGGCTTCAGTTACCGCAAGTTGTTCTGGGTTACCGGGGCGATGTCATTTGCCCTGTCGTCCATTTGTAACAATCTGACCACCGCCTTACTGATGGGCGCTGTCATTTATGCCATGGGCAAGGACAATCGCCAATTTCTCAGCATCGCTTGCATCAATATTGTAGTGGCGGCGAACGCCGGCGGCTCATTTAGCCCCTTTGGCGATATCACCACGTTGCTGGTTTGGCAAAGCGGCATGGTGCCGTTTGCCGACTTTTATGCTTTGTTTATTCCCGCGGTGATCAATTTTCTGGTGCCGGCCGGCATCATGCATTTCCGGGTTCCCAAGCAACAACCCGCTGCCATCGGCAAGGCGCCGATCGTGAAGCGCGGCGCCTTGCCGATGGTAGTGCTGTTTTTATCGACCATCGTCACCGCGGTCTGTTTTGAAAACTTTTTGGAGTTACCGCCCGCGGCCGGCATGTTGGCCGGTCTTACTTACTTGAAATTCCTGAGTTTTTATTTGCAAAAAACCGAACCCAAAGCCCCCAGTAGCCAGTTCGCTCATGTCTACAAATTGTTCAATGTCGAACTTCCCGAGATCAATAGGAACCATCGGTTTGACGTGTTCAAAAGCGTGGCGGATTTGGAATGGGACACCTTGCTGTTTTTTTACGGTGTCATGGTCAGCGTCGGCGGCCTGAGCTTCATTGGCTATTTGACGCTGGTATCCGACGTTTTATATGCCGGCATGGATCCTACGATCGCCAACATTCTGGTAGGCATCTTATCGGCATTCATAGACAACGGCACCATTATGTTTGCCGTGTTGAGCATGCACCCCGATATATCCCAAGGGCAATGGTTATTGGTAACGCTGACCGCCGGGGTGGGCGGCAGTTTGTTGGCTATTGGCTCCGCGGCCGGCGTGGGCTTGATGGGGCAAATGAAAGGGGCTTACAGCTTTGGCGTGCATCTGAAATGGATGCCGGCGATATTGCTGGGTTTTGCCGCCAGCGTCTCCGCGCATTTTTTGTTGAACAGTCGTTACTTTTGATCGAGGAGAAGCTTTATGGGTTTTAGTATTCCGCATTTACTGGTGGTATTGGCGATTGCCTTATTGGTATTCGGCAGCAAGCGTTTAAAAAACCTGGGCGAAGATTTAGGTGGCGCAATCAATGGCTTTCGTAAAGCCGTGCAGGAGGGCGATAAATCACGAACACTCGCAAGCAAGGAAGACGATCCGGAAAGCCGGTGCTGAAACAGCACTTGGTTTGTCCACATTTATCTTTAACCGCACCAAACTAGTCTTGCGCCTATCACCATGGACTTACAGCAACTGATCATCGATTACGGGTATTGGGCCTTATTGATTGGCACTTTTTTAGAAGGCGAAACGATTTTGGTGATTGCCGGCTTCTTGGCCTATAGCGGATATCTTCAGTTGCCGTGGGTGATACTCACGGCCTTTGCCGGCACCTTTGCCGGCGACCAAAGCTTTTTTTATTTGGGCCGGTATAAAGGCATCGCCTTTTTAGAAAAACGTCCGTTGTGGCATAAGAAAACCGACAAGGTTTTCGATTTATTGCGTAAGCATCAGATAAAAGTGGTGTTGGGATTTCGTTTTTTATACGGAGTGCGCAATGTAACACCTTTTGTGATTGGCGCCAGCCGCATGCATCCTGGCAAGTTTTTTCTATTAAACGGTTTAGGCGCCGGATTTTGGGCGGTTGCAGTCGCTTATCTTGGGTATGAATTCGGCGATGTCGCCGAAACCATGTTGGGCGAAATCAAACATTACGAAACCCATGTTTTACTGGGATTAATCGCCTTTGGCGGCCTGTTGTTTTGGCGTTCTACACATCTTGCCAAACGTGCGCGCGAACGTGAAATCAAGTCTCTACCGTAAACAAAGGCTGATTATCGGCATCACAATATTGCCGATCGGAATGCCGGGCACGGGCTATCGAAAGCAGACAGTTTAACCATGCAGCGTTTTTGCACCTTGTCCTTTGTTTTAGGGCTAATTCTGATGGTATTCGGCCTAAGCTATCTGTTGCCGGTACTAACAGCCTTGGTTTACGACGATGGCATGGCCCAAAATTTTTTGGACGGCATGTCGATTAATATCGGCACGGGGGCTTTGTTGGCGGGCATCACGGTGCGTTGGCGTGGCGAGTTGAAAAACCGCGACGGTTATTTGCTGGTGGCTTTCTTTTGGGGATTGATGGCTTCAGCCGCGACACTGCCATTGATGTGGGGCATTCCAAATTTATCCTTTACCGACGCATTTTTCGAGTCCATGTCCGGGTTTACCACAACGGGCGCCACGGTGTTGGTCGGTTTGGATCATCTGGCACCGTCCCTTAATTTATGGCGGCATGAACTGAACTGGATAGGCGGCTTGGGCATTATCGTGCTGGCTGTCGCCGTGTTACCGCTGTTGGGCGTGGGCGGCATGCAACTGTACAAAGCCGAAATCGCCGGCCCAATCAAAGACGGCAAAATCACCCCGCGCATCACCGAAACCGCTCGCTTGCTTTGGCTGGTATATGCCGGAATCACCTTATTGTGCATCCTGAGTTTAAAACTCGCCGGCATGAGTTGGTTTGATGCGATTTGCCATGCCTTTGCCACGCTGGCCCTGGGAGGATTTTCCACCCACGACGCCAGTGTCGGCTATTTCGACTCGGTTGCGATAGAGTTGGTGTTGACGGTTTTTATGCTGATTTCGGCCATTAATTTCGCCACCCATTACACCGTGTTATTTCGCCGTAGTTTAAGACCTTATTCGGCCGACCCGGAAACCATGCCCATGCTGGGATTGATAGCCGTCAGCATTCTAGTCTGTACCGTTTACCTGGATTACTTCGCGGCTTACGACGATTTTTTCATCAGTTTGCGGCACGTCACCTTCAACCTGGTGTCGATCGCCACCGATTGCGGTTTTGTCAGCGTCGACTATGACAGGTGGCCTCCTTTCGTGCCTTGGTGGATGTTGTATCTAAGCTGCGTGACGGCCTGTACCGGCTCTACCGGCGGCGGCATCAAATTATTTCGGACGCTGTTGCTGTGGAAACAGGCCTGCCGGGAAATGTTCAGCATGCTGCATCCGCATGCGATACATCCGGTCAGGATAGGTGACACGCAGGTTGCCAACAAAATCGTTTTCGCGGTACTGGCGTTTATTTTCCTGTACTTCATTTCGGTCGTAGTGATGACATTTACGCTGATCTTTGCCGGTTTGGAGCCGATATCCGCGCTAAGCGCCATCATTGCTTGCATTAACAATGCCGGTCCAGGCTTGCACCAAGTAGGCCCCGCCACCAATTTTGGCGGCCTCAGCGACTTTCAAACCTGGGTTTGCGCCATGGCCATGCTATTAGGCCGCCTGGAAGTATTTACGCTGATCGTGTTGTGTACCCCGTCTTTTTGGAAACACTAACCCCATTGCATTTCACAACCTTAATCTTAATTATCTCATCAACTTTGGAATTAACCATGACACCACTTAGGCAAATCGATTTTCTGGGCAAGCGAAAAACGGCGTTTTTTTTCTCGGGCAGTCTGTTTCTGATTTCTATCGTCTCATTTGTCATCAACGGCTTAAACCTGGGCATAGACTTTACCGGGGGCAGCGTCTATGAATTGCACTATTCGCAATCGGTGGATTTGGATAGGATGCGGATGATATTGGAACAACAAGGATTTCCGGATGCCAATCTGCAAAATTTTGGTACCTCGCAGGATGTGTTGATACGCCTGAAACCAATTGCCGATATGGATCAGGAACAACTGACTCAAACTATTCTTTCGGTCTGCAATTCCAGCCAAATCCAGCCGGGTGAAATGCGCAGAGTTGAGTTTGTCGGGCCGCAAGTCGGAGAAGATTTGTTCAATGACGGCGGCTTGGCGTTATTATTGTCGTTTATAGGCGTGATGATTTACGTCAGCATCCGCTTTCAATGGAAGTTATCGGTGGGCGCCATTGCGGCTTTATTTCATGACACCATCATAACCATGGGATTTTTTTCGGTATTCGGCTGGGAATTTGACATGACGGTGTTGTCGGCCATCCTGGCTTTGGTGGGATATTCCATCAACGACACCATCGTGGTCTATGACCGAATTCGTGAAACCGTTAGAGGTAGTCGGCAGGATGCGATGATAGACATTGCCAATTCCGCGCTTAACGACACCCTGAGTCGGACGATACTAACCTCGTTGACCGTATTCTTGACGCTACTGGCGCTAGCCTTTTTCGGCGGCAAAACCATCCATGGCTTTGCGATTGCCATGCTGATCGGCGTGGTTAAAGGCACTTATTCATCTATTTATATCGCAAGTTCCCTGGCACTGACTATGGGCTTAACGCGGCAGGACTTGATGCCCAAGGGAAAAGACGCCGCTGTAGATGAGCTGCCTTGATTAAAGGGTGATTCTAAAAATCCAGCGGTTGCCGCCAACTTTGGCGGAAAGCAAAATCGGTGAATTGGGTAAGTTGATTGCAACTGGCCAAGCGGGTACTTTTTTGGCGATTTTGATCGACTACGTTTTTGTCATCCGATTGCCCTATCATTTATGTCCTAACAGGCTGTTGAAATTTGCCGCCATACCTTCGGTTTCGACGCCATTTTTTGAAGCGCCGGGTGGTCTGCTAGCCT
>NZ_JBSYXO010000004.1:0-234477 GCF_054172045.1 Methylomonas sp. MgM2
CGGGAAGTGCATTCGCTCGCGCCAACGCCAACGTATGGATCTCCTGGGTTACCGCTTAATCTCAATATCGGGCTCGAAACGGCCTAAGATCCCGGGTGGAAACCACTGACTCGCCTTGGCGCCAGTGACTTTGTTGCTTGCGGGGTAGCGTAAACCCTCAGCCCTTTCCAACTATAGTTTTCGAGACTCAACACCTTCACGGTCGGCATTATCCGTTACCATTGTTCCTCGCCAGTTTTCGTACCTACGCATCAAGCAGCCTGTTACCATACTGCCTGCAAGGCTCGATACTCGGCCGGCTAGCAGTTACCGAGGCGGGAATTCCACCCGCTAGATTAAGCGGCATTGCCCAGCCGCAACACGCAAGGCTAATCGCACCTACGCGGGCTGGAATCCTTCTACCTCCAGCTCGACATCGTCCGCAGCGTGTTCGAAAGCCTGGATAAAATCGGCCTGAAATCCGGTTTGGTTAATTGCTGTTAATTCGGGTTCCGTCAGACGGCGAGCGCCCGAACGCTTAAGCCGCGTGGTCTTTCAGCCATTCTTTCAAGGCGTCGTCTAGCCGGGATTGCCAGCCGCGACCTGTGGCCTTGAAAGCATCGACGACTTCCGGCGATAAGCGGATGCTGATCGGTACTTTGCGGCTCTCGGCTACGGGCCGACCTCTGCTTGGCTTAAATTCGGTAAATTCGGCATCGTCCGGTTCATAGGTATCGGGATCGGCTTGGATGCCTGCGTTGACGGCCGCTTCTTCCCGGTCGTTATTCAATCGGAACAGGCGGCCCGATTTAGATTTCACTTGCATAACGTTTGATCTCTCTGTTGTTGGCTTTGCGTAAGCTGATGATGCGGCGGCTGTCGCCGCGGTCCGTATAAACCACGCAATAGACGCGATCTTCGATGGGGGCGTACCCAATCATTCTGGCTTCGCCGTATTGGCGGCGGGTATCGGGTTTAGCCCACAGCATGTCCCATTCGATCCTGTGCACATCGGCCAATGAAACGCCGTGCTTTGCTTGGTTGCTGATGTCTTTGTCGGGATCGAAGCTGATGTCCATGATCGATTATTGTATATACAATAAATGATTTTTCAACCCGTCAAAAAATAGCCGAGTAGAGTGAGCATGTAATGTCCACCGTCAAACCGGTTCGGCGTGCAATTTAACGCCCAGTGCCCGGCAGACTTTTGCGATGGTATCGAAGCGGGGGCTTGAGCCGGGACGCAGGGCCGTAGGTCCGATTAGTGAAACGTAATCGGACGAATGTTCAAAGTCGCGTAGCATGGGTAGAAATTTCGTGCCCACGCGGAATTAATGGCCGCATGGTGGGCAAAGCTGCTCACCATACGAATCTGAAATTTCATTTCACTGTCGGCGATGTTTGATAAGCCACACCAAAGCGCTCGGACAATCTCGCCAAGCGCTTGTCCAGCGTCCGCAGCTTGGCGCCGGGCGTGATCAAAACCGAGGCCAGCAACAGCAAGTCCTCAGAGTGGGTGCGCTCGATTAGAGCGTAACCCGACCGTCGAAAGCCAACGTGTTGGGTTACGGCTAACGCCTAACCCAACCTACGCGGCTGTTCAGGGTTCGGATTCTCGACGCGGGCGGCGTGCCGCAGGCTAATTCGGCAATGATCAGCGGGTGAATCAACGCCGAATCGGAAACAAGCAAGCGAACCAAGCCTTGGTTACGATTTTTGAAATGGTCAACCCAAACCGAGGTATCGACCAATATCATGCGGACAGGTCGGTTTGGCCGCGTTCTCGTGGAATATCGGCCATCTCCGGCATTGTTCCGCCCAAGGCAAGCAAGCGTTTGGCAGTCCGAATCCGCACGAAAGTTTTCATCGCTTCCCGGAAAATTTCGGTTTTATCCATGTCCGGATCGGCCATTTCCAGGGCTTTTTGATACGAAGCGTCGTCAATGGCTATAGCGGTTCTCATAGCGTTTGCTCGACATCAATTTTGATGATGTACTGTATCAAAAAATGAGTCCTTGGGATGTGCTGAACAACATGCACGGCAGGCCAAAGCCTCCGGCGTTACCCACTGAAAGCGGTGTCGAAGAAATCCAATTGCAATTTTGCGGATTTGATCGGCATGCTCAAGCATGATGGACCAGCTACCACGGAGGCGTTATGAAACCCCGCCGGCCTAGGTAAAATCTCGGCTTTGCTCAGACGGTGCGAGCTGTCGAAAGGTAACTTTCAGATAAAGATCGGCCATTGATCTCCACTGACAAGAAATCAGTGACGTTTATTGGAATCAGAAGTAAAGTAGGAAGTAGGGTAGAAAAAATTAAGGCCTTGATAAATTGTTATTTATCAAGGCCTTAACTGTAAATTATGGCGGAGAGCTAGGGATTCGAACCCCAGGACGGGTATAAGCCGTCAACGGTTTTCAAGACCGCCGCTTTCGACCGCTCAGCCAGCTCTCCAAGAAGCGGGCATTATGCCATAATATTTTTTAAAATCCAGTTTTTTTACTCGGACATTCTAATTATTTTTTCTTCTTCTCCTCATGGATGAAACAAGCATGCCTAGCAAATTATTGGTTGTCGCGCAGTCGGCGAGGATGTTGGTTCAGCTTGCTTTCGACGCGGGCTTCGAGGCCGTCGCTATCGATTGCTTCGGGGACGAAGACACACAGCAGTTGGCGCTGGAGGCGATTAAAGTGGCGTCGCTGGCGCTATGTAACGTACGGCCGGTTGCCGAGAGGCTGAGAGGAAGGCACGGTTTGGTTCATGTGGTGTACGGCAGCGGGTTGGAACGACATCTGGAAACACTCGCGTATTTGGAAAGGCATTGGATGCTGCTGGGTAATTCGGCCGATGTGTTTAAGCAGTTTCATGATGCCCCCGCCTTTTTCGCCCGGTTGACGTCATTGGCTATTGCCTACCCGGAAACGGTTTTTTCGCCGCCTGGAGAGCGTGGCGATTGGCTGGTTAAACCGGTACGCGGCGAGGGCGGTATGGAAATATCGCATTACGACCCACACAAACCCTTTGACGAAGGCGAATGGTATTGGCAACGCCGTATGCCGGGACGTTCGATGTCCGTGCTATTTTTGGCCGGTGAGGGCCGGGTTAAGCTGCTTGGCGCGAATCGGCAGTGGACGGCTAACGTTGACGATAGGCATCCCTTTGTTTTTGGCGGAATCATTAATCGCGCAAAGCTTTCGGTAAAAAATAAGCAAGTTATAACCGAATGGCTGACAAAGTTAGTCGAGTGCTATCCGTTAAGAGGACTAGGTAGTCTCGATTTTATGTTGATCGACGATCAATGTTTCTTACTGGAAATCAATCCGCGCGTGCCGGCTAGCGCTCAGTTGTACGGCGACTCGATTCTTTCCTTACACGTTCAGGCATGTTTTGGGGTGTTGGGCGAGTGTGCCATGTCTCAGCCTAAAGGCTATCAAATCCTATTCGCGCACAATCCTATCGTGATTCCGCCTCGCATAAGGTGGGCGGAATGGGTGGTGGACAGGCCGCCGCCCGGTTCATTAATTGGCAAGGGTAAGCCCATATGCAGTATCATTGCGGCCGGAAAAGATGCCGGTCAAGTCGAAGAACGTCTGCGGCATCAACGGAATTTTATCGAAAAACTTTTCAAAACAGGTCCTTAACATCATGCAATATCAGGCAAGCGTTAATAAGCTTACTCAACCTTTGGTCAATCATTTATTGGAAAATGCGGACAAGTTGAGATTGAGGGTCGACGAACTGGAAAACGGATGCACCATCATCGATGCCGGTATCGACGTACCGGGTTGTCTGGAAGCTGGCCGCATCATCACCGAGATTTGCATGGGCGGGATGGGTACGGCAACTCTGTCGCATAGTTGCTACACCAATAATTGGCCATTGACCATTAGCGTGCATTCGACTAATCCGGTGCTATCTTGTTTGGGCAGTCAGTATGCCGGTTGGAGTTTGTCGCACGAAAAATATTATGCCTTGGGTTCCGGACCGGCACGGGCGATGGCGACCAAACTGAAAGATGGCGTGGTCGAGCCGGTCGAGGAGTTGTATAAGGAACTGGAATATCGCGACAGCTTTGAAAAAACCGTATTGGTGATAGAAAACGACGCGGTGCCGCCGGTCGAGATCGTTGAAAAGGTGGCGGCGGCTTGCGGTGTGTCGCCCGCCGATTTGACCATCATCGTCACGCCGACCAGCAGTTTGGCCGGCGGCGTGCAAGTGGTTGGGCGGGTATTGGAAGTGGCGATGCATAAGGCGCATGCCTTGCATTTTCCCTTGGAGAACATTGTCGACGGCTCGGGTTCCGCGCCGATTTGTCCTCCGCACCCCAACTTCGTTAAAGCCATGGGCCGCACCAACGATGCAATTCTGTTCGCGGGACAGGTGCATTTATTCGTCAAAGGCAGTGACGAAGCGGCGGAAAAACTGGCTAAAGAGCTGCCGAGTTCTACGTCTAAGGATTACGGCAAACCTTTCGCCGAAGTATTCAAATTTTATGAATATGATTTCTTCAAAATCGACGCGATGTTGTTTAGCCCGGCGAGCGTGATCGTGACGGCGGTCGAGTCCGGCAAAAGCTTCCGTGCCGGTCAATTGGACAATGTCTTGCTGGATCAGTCTTTCGGCCTGTAATTTTTCGCTTTAATCAGCATAAAAAGGCCGGGCCGGTTTGGGTCCGGCTTTTTTTCGTTTTCAATCTTTGCCATATACGATTCCTTTGCGCCGAATTGCAATTATTACTGATGATCCCGGTTGGCACGGAAAACAACTGTGTCGGGCTTTCGCCGACTATGCTTGTTCCGCGGATTATGCGTCCTTGACCGAATGCCGAATCCGGATTTCCGACGGCTTGCCGGTTTTGATACCCGGTTTTGAACAGAATTTGCCGAATGCTGTATTTGTACGCGGCGTACCCGGCGGTTCTTTGGAAGAAGTCGTGTTTTATCTGGATGTGCTGCATACCTTGAAGATGCTTGGTGTGCCGGTCTATAACGACGCTCACGCCATAGAGCGTAGCGTCGACAAGGCCATGACCAGTGTTTTGCTACGAAACGCTGGCTTGCCGACTCCAATGACTTGGGTGTTGCGCGATAGAGACGAAGCCTTATCCATTGCCGAACGGGAATTGGAAGCGGGCCACTATTTGATCAGCAAGCCGCTGTTCGGCTCGCAAGGAGAGGGCATTCGTCGTATCGAAAAATCCACGGATCTACTTTGGTTGACCGGTAGTCACGGTATTTATTACTTACAGCGTTTTGTTGAATGCAACGGTGAAGGCTATTCGGATAAGCGAGTATTTGTGATCAATGGCAAGGCCATCGCAGCAATGCGTCGGCGCGGGATTTCCTGGTTGAACAATGTTGCGCGCGGAGCCACGTGCGAGCCGATAGAGTTAACTTCCGAAGTCGCCCATCTGGCGGTGCGGGCCGTCGAAGCATTGAACATGGATTATGCGGGAGTCGATCTTATCAGGGATCGGAACGGAAATCTGCATGTTATCGAAGTCAATAGTGTGCCGGCCTGGAAGGGCTTGCAAAGCGTTTGCGGTCTCGATATTGCAGCATGTCTGGCCCAGGATTTGATCGAACGCCATATGAACAAGGTGACGGCATGATAGCCAGATCATTAATAATCGATGCGTATCTGAAGGCTTGCGAAACGGAATTGCAGGCGTTTAAGCCGGGTAATGTCAGCGTGTATAGCGATGCGTACGACATGACGGTGGAAGATTTTCGTACCAGCGCGAAGGTGAGCGCTGAATCGATTAGCGATCCTGACTATACCTTGGGTGAAAAAATTTATTACGCCGTGAAAGCGACGCAGGAAGCGGTTGCCTGCAATACCAATTTAGGGATTATTTTATTGTGCGCTCCGTTAATTCAAGCGGTCCAGCTTAACTCAAGGGCTGGTCTGAGGCATTCGTTGGCCGATGTCTTGCAAAACACATCCGAAGAAGATGCGGACTGGGTGTTTAAAGCCATCGTATTGGCTGCGCCTGGAGGCTTGGGCGAGTCCGAAAGCCAAGACGTACGCGAGAAGCCGACTGTAACTTTGACCCAGGCCATGGCGCTTGCGGCTGATAAAGATCGAATCGCCTTGCAATATACAAACTGCTTTAAAGATGTTTTTGAATTTACAGTTTTAGAGTATAATCGTGCTTTCGTTTTGTCTGGCGATAACGGATGGGCGGCTTTGTCGGCTTTTGCTCACATGCTCGCTCGTTATCCGGATAGTCATGTCGAGCGGAAGTATGGAAAGCGGTATTCAGAGTGGATAGCGGCGGAAATGGCTTTGCTTTGCGAAGCGATAGAGGCTGCTGGCGAGCCGGAAAAGGTTTTACCGATGTTGTATCGCATCGATCGGGCTTTCAAGGCAAAAAAAATCAACCCGGGTACTAGTGCTGACATCACTGTCGCTACAGTGCTGGTGGTGCTTCTGGAACAACTTTTTAGTCAATGCGATGACTAAAAAGTTTTGGACGGATCAGGCCGGAAGCTACAATATAAGGACTTAACGTATCTTAACATTTGGTTCAATCTTATCTTTAGAGGATAAATTTAAAATGGCAAAAATTACAAACATGCGTGTTGGCGAATCATTGGTTGGTGACGGTAACGAAATTGCTCACATCGACCTAATTATGGGCCCACGTGGTTCAGCGGCTGAAACTGCATTTGCAAATGCTTTGACAAACAACAAAGACGGTTTCTCCACTCTGTTGGCTGTTGTTGCGCCAAACCTGATGGTTAAACCTGCTACCATTCTGTTCAACAAAGTAACTATCAAAGGTTCTAAACAAGCTGTTCAAATGTTTGGACCTGCTCAACGTGCCGTTGCCATGGCTGTTGCCGATTCTGTCGAAGACGGTACCATCCCGGCAGACGAAGCAGATGATTTGTTCATTTCTGTCGGCGTTTTCATCCATTGGTTGGCTGAAGACGATGCAAAAATCGAAACATTCAACTACCAAG
Organism: Methylomonas sp. MgM2; assembly: GCF_054172045.1. Taxonomy (NCBI): domain Bacteria; kingdom Pseudomonadati; phylum Pseudomonadota; class Gammaproteobacteria; order Methylococcales; family Methylococcaceae; genus Methylomonas; species Methylomonas sp. MgM2. The sequence goes on from NZ_JBSYXO010000004.1 coordinate 6,950, forward strand.
CAACTAAAGAAGCGATCGCTCGCGCCGTTGCAGGCTCTCCAACCGCTAAAGAAGTGGTTGCCGGTAAAAAAGAAGCGAAACATCCATTCGCTGTTAACAACGAATAATCTGTCGCTGACTAGTCAAATGGTCAAAACACCCCGGCTTGCCGGGGTGTTTTTTGCCTCGAGATTTTGGATTTCTTGTTCGGAAATTGCGCCGGTATGCAGTGCCGTCGCCGAAAGCGCGGCGTTGATATTGATGCGTTTCAACTTTAGCAAATCGTCGTGATCGCGTATTCCACCCGCTGCAATAAACCGCTTGTGAGGATGCGATTGCTGTAGCTCGTTTAGTTTTCCAAAATCCGGACCGTCATTGCCGCCGACCCGGCTTAACGTCATAACGATGATGTCTTTCGGCCAAAACTGCGTATGATTAAACCAATCCGCTAATCCCGCCGGTTGCTCATTTTTGAAATCGAGTGACAAAATAAAGTCACGGTTGCTCGCGCAAGGCGGCGCTTGTTGCGACTCAGTACCAATCACCCACGTCATATTTGTCCGGTCCTTGTCTATGCAAGACAACTGATTGCCGTTATCTAGCCAAAACTCGATACTCGGATGGGCTCGGGCCAAGGATTGAATTAACGGATAATGATTACCCAACCCGTTAATGGCGTTTAAATCGGCAATATAGAAGCGTTTAAACGGGTGAAGAGCCAAAAAACCGGCCAACACCGCATTGATATCGCTGCTATCGGTTAATATGGAATGATGATGGACCGCTTGATAATTGGCTCTATCGCCGCGTACGGCATGCACGACCAAGCCGTCTTTCAAATCGATCACAGGAATAATTTGCATAGGGAAACAGGCAATTGAAGGTTTTGATTTTCGAATATATTACCGGCGGCGGTCTAGCCGGACAAGAATTGCCGAGCAAGCTGGCCGCCGAAGGCCGAATGATGTTACAAGCGTTGTTGGAAGAGCTAACGTCCTTGCACGAAGTGAAATTGGTGCTTCCGTTGGATGCGCGATGCAAAGATTTTTCCCTACCCCCCAACGTTCAAGTCCTGCCGGTTGCAAAAAACGACAATATACACAGCGTTTTACAGGAATTGACGGGCGAAGTGGATATGGTATGGCCGATTGCACCGGAAACCGGAGGGACACTCGCCGTTATAGCCCGGCAAGTTAAGGCGAACAACAAGATTTTATTAGCGTCAGAACCCGATACGATCGCGCTGTGCGGTAATAAATGGGATACCTATTGCAAACTGAAGGCCTTTGCCTTACCGGTCGTTGAAACGCTGCTTTTTTCGGAGTTTAAGGTTCGGCCGTTTGCCCGGAGCGTGATCAAACCGGTTGACGGGGTTGGATGCGAAGGGAGCTTAATTCAAGACGGCTTATCCGCTTTGAAATTGCCCGTAGGCGGCCCGGCTGCTTATCTGTTTCAACCTTTTGTCGATGGACAAGCAATCAGTCTGTCTTGCCTGTTTAAACAAGGCCAGGCTTGGTTGTTAAGCTGCAATCGACAAGATGTAACCGTCGAGAACCGGCAATTCCGCTTGCGAAACTGTCTGGTAAATATTTCCACTCGGTATCGCGCCTATTATCAGCGTTTAATTCAGCAAATTGCGCAAGCCATTCCGGGTTTATGGGGCTATGTCGGTATCGACTTGATCGAAAGCGTTGACCGAGGTCCGCTGATATTGGAAATCAACCCGCGCCTGACCACGTCCTATGTCGGTATCGGGCGAGCGACCGGAATAAATGTCGCCGAACAAGTTTTGTGTTTGTTGAAAGGCGAGCCGGAGTTAATATTTACCGATCAGCAAACAATTAGAGTCGTCATTCATTAATTTTTTATGCGAAAACACGTCATTGGTTGGGATATAGGGGGGGCGCATGTCAAGGCCGCGCTGCTTGATGATACGGGGCAGGTTTTGCTGGTCGCACAGCAGCCTTGTCCGCTTTGGAAGGGACTATTTCATCTACAGGAGGCGATAGGCGCGGTTTTAAAAGAAATGCCCATCAATCAGGCTCGCCATGCGGTAACGATGACCGGCGAATTGGTTGATTGTTTCGATAGCCGCGAGCAGGGCGTGGAAGCCATCATCCGCACCTTGAAATCGAAATTGAGTCCGGCGGAAATCGTCGTTTTCGCGGGCTTAAAAGGCTTTAAAAACGCCGATGATGTGACGCGGGCTGATACGATGGACATCGCCTCGGCTAATTGGATAGCCAGTGCTCAATTTGCCGCGAAAAGGCAGGTAAGCGCTTTATTTGTAGACATCGGTAGCACTACGACCGACATTCTCCTTATAGAAGACCATGAGTTGAAAGCTGAAGGCCATAACGATTATGAACGACTGATCTCCGGCGAGCTGCTTTACACTGGCATTGTCCGTACGGCAGTAATGGCTGTAACTCAACGTGCCACATTCAACGGAAAAGAAATGGGGCTGATGACTGAATATTTCGCGACGATGGCGGACGTTTACCGCTTGACCGGGGATTTATCCGAAGCTCACGATCAAAGCGAAACCGCCGACGGCGGCGAGAAAACCCCGCGTGCCAGTGCCCGGCGTTTGTCCCGGATGACCGGTTACGATTTTAATGAAAGCGATTGGCCGGTGTGGCAAGCATTTGCCCAAGAATTGAAATGCCAACAAAAACAGATGATTTATCTTGCTTGCTTGAAGCAAATACAACGAAGCGCGCAGCCCTATAGCTTATGCTTGGTCGGTGCCGGTACCGGACGATTTTTAGTCAAGGAGCTGGCCGGGGAGCTCCGACTTGATTATGTGGATTTTAGCCGTTTGTTTAAGCAATCGTCTCGAATCGGCGATCTGAACGCTGCGGATTGCGCCCCCGCCGTGTCGGTGGCGCATCTGGCCGGCGAGTTTGGTTAATATCGCAGCCTGTTATAGAATCGCCGGCTTGCTATGCATCTTTCGCAACCTAACGTTGCTGAAGCAAACCTTTGATGCCAAATCTGATAAAACAATCCATCCCGTATTTCGAAGATAGCGCGATCATATTTGCGGCTTGTATCGACAGACCATGGGCGGCTTTTCTGGATAGCGCCTTTCCGGTAAGCCAACAAGGCCGTTTCGATATCATGGTTTATGAACCGGTCTGTACACTGGAAACATGGGGTAAAACCACCGTTGTGACACGTGACGGCAAACGAACCGTTAGTGACGCCGATCCCTTCGAACTGATTAAACAGCATTTAGGACCGGCGTTACCGGTTGTGGACAATCTGCCGTTCAACGGCGGTGCTGTTGGCTATTTTGCCTACGATCTGGCGCGGCGCATAGAACGGTTGCCGGTCATTGCCGAATCTTCCGAACGGATTCCCGATATGGCGGTTGGGATTTATCATTGGGCGGTTGTGGTCGACCACCAAAAACGCCAAAGCTGGCTGGTCGGTCGCGATTTAACCGACCAACAGGTAAACGAGCTAATCGAGCAATTCAGCCATTTACCTTGCAAGCACGAGGTGAGCGATTTTAGAGTGCTGACTGCGCCCCAATCGAATATGAGCCGGCTGGATTACGGACGAGCCTTCGCAAAAATTAAACATTATTTGAAAGAAGGCGATTGTTATCAAGTCAATCTGACCCAGCGCTTTATCAGCGCTTGTAAAGGTAATCCCTGGTACGCTTACCAGGTGCTGCGAAAAATCAATGCCGCGCCTTTTAGCGCTTATTTGAATTTCCCCGACGTACAGGTGTTGAGTTCTTCGCCCGAGCGCTTTTTGAAGGTGACGGCCGGTGTCGTCGAAACCAAACCGATCAAAGGCACCCGGCCTCGGAAGGCCTTGGCTGTAGAGGATCAACAGCAAATTGCCGATTTGTCGAATAGCATGAAAGACCGCGCCGAAAACGTGATGATCGTGGATTTATTGCGTAACGACATTAGCAAGGAATGTATGGCCGGTTCGGTCAAGGTACCGAGATTGTTTGCCGTGGAAAGCTACGCTACCGTGCATCACCTGGTGAGTACCGTGGTCGGAAAATTAGCGGACGGGCGGCATGCACTGGATTTGTTGCGCAGCTGCTTTCCCGGCGGATCGATTACCGGCGCGCCCAAAGTTCGTTCCATGGAGATCATAGAGGAATTGGAGCCGCACCGGCGCGGTGTTTATTGCGGCGCGATCGGTTATATCGGCTTCGACGGCAACATGGATACGAATATCGCAATACGCACCTTGGTGCATAATCGGGATAGCATTCGTTTTTGGGTTGGCGGCGGCATCGTCAACGACTCGAATGTGGATGCCGAATATCAGGAATGTTTCGACAAGGCGGCGGCGTTGTTGCAATTGCTGGAGCAATTCAGATAGTGGTTTCGGTTATAAAATTAGGCGGGAGTTTATTGAAAGCCCAGGTCTTGTCGGCCTGCTTGGATGCCGCCGAACGCCGGGCCGGCAATGTGTTGATCGTACCCGGCGGCGGCGTGTTTGCCGATCAAGTAAGAGCTGCGCAAAGCGATTGGGGATTCGACGATAGGGCCGCGCATCGCATGGCTATACTTGCCATGCAGCAGATGGCGCTGGTGTTTAAAAGCCTCAAACCGGAATTCGCGCTGCTGCACAGCATTTCCGATTTGCCCATTTCTGCTAAAGCGGTGATCTGGTCGCCGAATCCGGATGAATTGGACGCCGCGGGAATCGTGGCCGGTTGGGATGTCACGTCCGACAGTTTGGCGGCTTGGCTGGCTGCTCGGGTTAATGCGCACGAATTGCTATTGGTCAAATCCTGCGCCGTGGCCGAACAGGCTTCTTTATCCGAATTACAGCGGCAAGGCGTTATCGATGCCGGCTTCTTAAGCTTTACCGAAAAAGCCGCGTTTAAAACAAGAGTCGTAAACAAAGACCTTTTTTGCCAATAAATGATCACTTTCATCAAATCGCTACTGAACAAGCCTTTGCGCAATGCGTACTATCAAAGCCGGGAATCGCTTTTGGGCCATCATAAGCGCGACATCGTCGTGGCCCAAGTCGATCAGGCTTGTCATAGTCTAAGAGACAGCCGCGACCAGTTCGTCGATGCGCTGGATAAATTTAAATACATCGCCAGACACGACGACAGCCCGCTGGAGTTACGATACCATCAACTCAAAAAACGCTATGAGCTGTGTCGCAATAAAGCGGATCAAGTGACGCAACGAATTAAAGCGATAGAGCAAGTCAGCGAGGCCCTGTTTGCCGAATGGGAATCCGAATTGACTTTGTACAGCAGCCGCTCCTTGCGGGCGCGTAGCCAGCAGCAGCTAAAAAAGTCCCGTCAGCAGTACGGGCGCCTGATAAAAGCCATGCAGATAGCCGAATCCCGCATGCAACCGGTTTTGGCGGCCTTTCAAGATCAGGTGTTATTTTTGAAGCACAACCTGAATGCGCACGCGATCGCGGCATTGAGACAGGAGTTTGTCGAGGTGGGCCTGGATATATCCAAGCTCATCGAGGTGATGGAAAGGACGATCAGCGAGGCCAGTCAATTTGTTTCTGTTTTGGTCGAACAAAAACAACTGCCGGCCCCGGTTCGCCGCTAACTTACATCGAATGCATTTTGTAGTCGACGCGATGAGGATTGCTCTTATCGCGCGGGTCGGGCATTTTCTTACGGTTTTGATCGATACGCTCCTGTGTGTATTGAGCGATCATTTGATCCCAGCTATCGTATTGAGCGTACTCCTTATAACCGATCGCTTTCCGTTTTTGGAATATTTCCTTGCCTTTCGCGATCAATTTTTCCGGCGTCATGCCGTCGATTTCATTTAAGAAGTCTTTATTGTTCTTGACCTCGTCCCGTAACGACCAATATGACACTTCAAACTCGATGCGTTGATCCAGCGGCAGTTTATCTTTAATGGCATTGACCGATCTGTTGACCGTTTTCAGGCTGCTGCCGTTGATTTGATGGCTTTTATTACAACCCATTAATAATGCGCAGAACAGAAAAACCAATACGGTTATCACTTTCTTCATAAAACGTCCCCCAATGGCTAAATAAACAAACCCGTCATTTATATTTATAATGCGAGATCCGGGTCTTAAAACAAAGCAATTTACTCGGCAATTATAAACCTAAGCCCTTTTATCATGCTGGAATTTATCCAACTTCTCAAACAGCGATACCAGTCGGTAGTAGCACATCTGGATGATAAGCATCCGCAGTACCCGGATTATCAGCAGTGTATTGAACAATTGCTTTTCGCCGAAGCGTTTTTGCGTAAAGGCCGGTTAATCAACGATAAACCGCACTTTCCGTTGCAAATTGCCGTGATTGGACCGACTCAAGTTGGGAAGAGCTCGGTGGTCAATTTATTGTTAAACGACAGTTTGGCGGGCGTTAGCCCGTTAGCGGGGTACACCGTGCATCCGCAAGGGTTTATGCACGGCTTGCCCCCTGAGGCGAGCGACGGCTTGCAGCATTATTTCGGCCGATTTCAGCAATTGGAACCGAGTTCATTGAGCCGTGGCCGATATGACTGTTATGCGCTTTCCGGCAGTGATAAGCAATCCGAATTATTGCCGAACTGTATGGTATGGGATACGCCCGATTTCGATTCCATCGACGCCGCCGACTACCGCGAAGGCCTGATTAGGACGATCGCGCTGGCCGATATCATTATCTTGGTGGTCAGCAAAGAGAAGTACGCGGACCAATCGGTATGGGAAGTCATGAAATTCATCGAATGTTTTGGGCAGCCGACCTTGATATGTCTGAATAAACTCGCCGAAGGCAGCGAACAGCTGGTAGTGGACTCATTGCGGGAAAAGTGGCTGAAAAGCCGGCACGATGCAATGCCTGCTGTGTTGACCATGTTGTTTCGCAAGCAGCCGGCCTTGCCAATCTGGCCGGAAAACGCCGGAGCGGCCATTCGTAAGCTATCAAAGCAGGTTGCGCCTAGAAAACAGCTGTTGAAGCAGCAGCAGTTTCTTGGCCGTTACTGGGCTTCCTGGGTGGAACCCGTGGTTGCCGAGCACCAAGCGCAGCACCATTGGCACGGTTTGGTGGATCAATGTCTGGCGGATGCCCAAAAGCTTTATCGCAGGGATTATCTCGACCATCCGCATCATTACCATACGTTTCAAGCCGCGTTGATTAAGCTGCTGGCGTTGTTGGAAATTCCCGGTATCGCCAAAGTCTTGAGCAACACCCGCAGAGCCATGACTTGGCCGATACGCCGATTAATGGCGTTGGGACGGGGCAATCAGCAAAACAATCCAAGTCAGGAAGTGTCGGTGCTGAATAAGCTGGGCGAGCATGTCTTGATCCAACTGGCCGATAAACTTCTGGAAAAAACCGAAGCGGTTTCGATTCACGAGGACTGGTGGAGAGAGACGAGCAGACTACTCAGACAATACCGAACCGAATTGTTGGACGAGTATCAACAAGCCGTTGCCGCTTATTGCAACGGTTTTCAACAAGATGTCGATGCAGCGGCACATCGGCTCTATTACAAATTACAAGACCAACCCATCATTCTGAATAGCTTAAGGGCCACGCGAATCTCGACCGATGCCGGCGCGATGCTCTTGGCAATTCAGGTCGGAGGAATCGGTGTGCAGGATTTTGTCATTACACCCGTGATGCTAAGCGTAACGTCATTGCTGACCGAAAGCGCCATTGGCAGCTATATGCACAAAGTCGAAGCGGAGTTGAAACAACACCAGTTACATGTCGTAAAAACCAGTTTGTTTGAAGCCTGTCTGCGCGAGCGCTTGTACGAAATCCCCCTTAAAAGCCATTCGCCGAAGCGGTTTAACATTTCCGAAGCGCAGTGTCACGAAGCCGAACAAACATTGAAAGTGAAGAAACATGGATTACGCATACTCTGATTTGTTGTCGAAAGCACAAACATGGGCAGACCGCGTCGTGGCCGAGGGGCGCTTAAACGCTGAGCAGGTCGAAGATTTACTGAATTTGGATCCGCGTTCGCCCGGACAATTGTTTAATCAGGAAACACAGACAGGACAACTGCGTCCCTTAATTGTCGCTTTCATGGGAGGGACCGGTGTCGGGAAAAGTTCGCTTTTGAATCGACTGGCAGGGCAGGCGATTGCGCGTGCCGGCGTCGAACGCCCGACGTCGCGGGAAGTGACCCTGTATCACCATCATGCCCTAAGCATTAATCAACTGCCTGCCGGAGCGCCGCTGGAACGCATCAACATCAGTCAGCACAGTAATCAGGCCAACAGTCATATTGTCTGGATCGATATGCCCGATTTCGATAGCGTAGAACTCGAAAACAAGCGCTTGGTATTGGAGTGGCTGCCGCATATCGACGTGCTGTTATACGTGGTCAGCCCGGAGCGTTACCGGGACAACAAGGCCTGGCAATTGTTATTGGCCGAAGGCGCCAAGCACGCTTGGTTGTTTGTGATGAACCAGTGGGATAAGGGGCTAGCCGTTCAGTTCGACGATTTCAAGCATCAATTGAGTAAAGCCGGATTTGCCGATCCTCTGATATTTCGCACCAGTTGCACCGAATCCGATGGCGACGAATTCGGTGCGCTACTGGCCCAGCTCAAGCAATTGTCCGGCCGGCAGAAGCTGGCCGAACTGGAGCAGCATAGTGAAAAAATGCGAAACCAGCAGCTATTGCAGGTGCTGCAGGGCTTGCGGACGTGTTTCGACAAGCAGGATTATGCAGATTTTCAACAGGCCTTGGAAGCGCTCTGGCAACGGGCGGAAACCGAATTGCAGCGGGGTTTGGCTTGGCCGATAAAACAGTTTTCGCAAGCTTGGGCCGGCAGTTTAGGACAGCAATGCGACATCAAATTATGGGACGGTTGGGCGCAAAATCGCCTGCAGGATTTACTTGACGAATTGGTTTTGCATGCGGCTCAGTGCAATATTCCGAGCAAACCGCTCAAAGCCGCGCTGAAACCGGTAGGCGACCATGCCGAAAAAGCGGTGACCAAGCAAAGCCAGCTGGCCGGGCGCGAAGCCCTGTTGAAACCGGGAAATGCGATGCAGCGGTTCCTGGTTAAGTTAACCGCTGTTTGCGAAACCGTGTTGCCGATCGCGGCGATGGCCGTCGTTGGCTATCAAGTCTACGCCGGTTATTATCATAGCGCGGCCGACGCCACGGCTTATTTGGGAACCGACTTCGCCGTACACAGCGTGTTGTTGATCGGCCTGAGTTGGCTGATCCCATTTTTTATGCATAAAAAACTACAACCTTCGATGGAAAAAGCCGCTTATGCCGGCTTGCAAAAAGGCATGCTGAGAGCCTTGGCGACGATCGAGGCCGAAATCAAACAAATCATCCAAACGGAACAGCAGCGAAACAACGAATTGAAACAACAAATAGCGGCGATGATAGAACAATGTCCCGCAGAAGCGCCGAAGGCGCTTGAGAAAGACAGTTTATTGGCCAGGGTATTGATGGAAACCTAGAGCATTGACGGCCTGTTGCCCAACCTATATTTTCACTCGGAACTATCACTTGTTAAAACACCATACTATTCTTTTCGCTTGTTCTCTATTTTTCATCATGGAGCCTGAGGTGAGCGCGCAACTAACGAATGAGTCTGTCGATAAAAAAGTTCAGGATTTGCTGGCGCAAATGACTTTGGAAGAGAAAGTCGGCCAGATGACGCAGATAGACTTTAGCGTCGTTTCGGTCGAAAACGGTCAGGATGCGGAAGATCCGGTCGATCGATCGAAATTGGAGGATGCTATTCTGAATCACCACGTGGGTTCGATCCTGAATACACCGACTACGCCGAACAACAGGGCTCAAGCTATCGAGAAATGGCGGCGATTGACGCAAGCCGTGCGCGAAACGGCCGCTAAATCGCGTCTACGGATTCCGGTAATCTACGGTATCGATGCCATTCACGGCGCAAGCTATACGCAAGGGGCGGTGCTGTTTCCGCAAGCCATCAGCATGGCGGCGACATTCAATACCGAGCTGTCGTTTAAAGAAGGCGAGATCGCGGCACGTGAGATCAAGGCATCGGGATTGGATTGGAATTTCTCGCCGGTCATGGATATCGGCCGCCAGCCTTTGTGGCCCCGTCTGTGGGAAACCTTCGGCGAAGATGTTTATTTGGCAAGCGCGATGGGCAGCGCTTATATCAAGGGTCATCAAGGCGAAGACATGGCCGCGGCCGATAAGGCGCCGACCTGTTTGAAGCATTATGTCGGCTACAGTTATCCCTTGAACGGCAAAGACCGAACCCCGGCCTGGATAGGCGAGCGGGCATTGCGCGAATATTTCCTGCCCGGCTTCGAAGCCGGGGTCGCGGCGGGTTCTCCAACCGTGATGATTAATTCCGCCGAAGTCGACGGTATCCCAGGTCACGCCAATCACCATTATTTGACCGAAATCTTGCGCGGCGAAATGGGTTTTAAAGGTTTCACCGTTTCCGATTGGCAGGACATCATTCGGCTATATACTCGCGACAAAATGGCGGCGACACCGCGAGAAGCGGTCAAGATCGCCGTGATGGCGGGGGTCGACATGAGCATGGTGCCGTTCGATTTCTCGTTTTACGATTTGCTGATTGATTTGGCCAAAACCGGTGATGTGCCGATGGCGCGTATAGACCAGGCGGTGTCTCGCATATTGCGAGTCAAATATCAGGCCGGTTTGTTTGATCGCGACGAGCCGGCGTTGGCGGTAGCCGGTCATTTTGCGACCGAAGAAGCGGAGGCAATCAATCGCCAAGCGGCGGAAGAATCGATTGTGTTGGCAAAAAACGCCAATGGGATTTTGCCGTTGAGTAAAGACAGCCGCCTATTGATAACCGGGCCTACCGCGAATTTACTCAGTGTCATGAACGGCGGTTGGACCATCACTTGGCAGGGCGACGCCGAGCAATGGTATCCGAAGGACAAGCTGACCTTGCTGCGGGCGATTCAACAGAAAACCAGTGGCAAAGTCACTTATGTCGGCGGCGAACGCTTTAGCGACGAGATTAACATTGAAAAAGCGGTCACTGAAGCACGCAACCATGACGTCGTAGTGCTGGCGCTTGGAGAAAACACCTATACGGAGACCGTGGGCAATATCGATACGCTGGAACTCGATCCGGTGCAATTGCAGCTGGCCAGGGCGATTTTTACGACCGGAAAACCGGTGATCTTGGTGACCTTCGGCGGCAGGCCGCGCATCATCACGGAGATCGCCGATAAGGCTCAAGCGGTTGTCTTAGGCTTTCTGCCCGGCATGGAGGGCGGATCCGCAATGGCCGACATATTGTTCGGCGATGTCAATCCGAGTGGAAAGCTGCCGATTTCCTACCCGAGAGCGCCTAACGACATCACTCCCTACGACCACAAGCCGATGGCAGACTTTGAGAGTAATCAATATCGGCCGCTGTATCCCTTCGGCCATGGCCTGAGTTACACCCGTTTCGAAACCAATGGTTTGAAATTGAATAAGACAAGTTTTGCTGATGGTGAGGCGGTGGAAGTCAGCGTCAATGTCAAAAATACCGGCCGCCGGGCCGGCAAAGAAACGGTACTCCTATATTTGAATGATGTAATCGCTTCGGTGACGCGGCCGGTCAAGCAGTTGAAAGGCTTTAAAAAGATCGAACTGCAACCCGGCGAGCAGCAGACCGTGCATTTCAGTCTGACTCCGCAGGATTTATCCTTTATAGGCCCGAATATGAAGCGTAGCGTCGAACCGGGAGAATTCAAGGTGAATGTCGGCACAGAAAGCGCGGCGTTCACCGTGCTGAATAATTGAAGCAAGCAACCGGCAGACGGCTAAGATTGCGAGCGCCGGCCACTTTAACGGTTTAGGGTACGCGCACGGACTTCCGAATAATGAAAACACCACAGGTTAATGAATCAACTTACCGCGGCTCGTTAGCGATATTGACCTCATTGTTTTTCATCTGGGGATTTATCACCTGTTTGAACGATATTTTGATTCCGCATTTGAAAGCCGTATTCGCGTTGAATTACACCGAAGCGATGCTGATACAGTTTTGCTTTTTTACTGCGTATTTCGTCATGTCGGTGCCCAGCGGAATCTTGGTGGAAAACATCGGTTATAAAGGCGGTATCGTGACCGGTCTGACCATTGCCGGCACGGGCTGTTTGCTGTTTTATCCGGCCGCCGGTTTGCAGGCGTATCCATTGTTTTTGACGGCGCTTTTTGTGCTGGCGTCCGGAATAACCTTGTTGCAAGTGGCGGCCAATCCTTATGTCACGGTGCTGGGCGCGCCGGAAAGTGCGTCCAGCCGTCTGACGATGACCCAGGCTTTTAATTCGCTTGGTACCGCGTTGGCACCTTTTTGGGGTTCGCTAATGATTTTATCGGTCGCAGTCAAAAGCGGCGAAGAAATAAAAACGTTAAATGCCGAACAGTTGTTGGCCTATCGGGCAGCGCAAGCCGCTACGGTGCAATATCCGTATTTATTGCTGGCAGCGGCATTGTTCTTGATGGCGCTAGTGTTTGCGCTGTTAAATTTACCGAAAATCGAAACCCAATCGGCTTTTCGGCGTACCGTTGCAGTTTCGGAACGCGATAGCCCCTGGCAACACCCTCAGTTGGTCTTAGGCGCAATAGCGATTTTCTTGTACGTTGGCGGTGAAGTCGCGATCGGCAGTTTTATGGTCAATTTCCTTGGCGAAGCCGATATCGCTAATCTGCCGGAACAGCAGGCTGGCAAGTATGTATCGTTTTATTGGGGTGGCGCGATGCTGGGCCGTTTTGCCGGCGCGTTAGTCTTGCGCAAATTCAAGCCGGCAATAGTGCTGACTTGTCACGCAATGTCGGCATGCTTATTCGTGCTAGCGGCGGTTTTGGGTAGCGGCACTCTTGCGATGTGGTGCTTAATCGCAGTCGGCCTTTGCAATTCCATTATGTTTCCGACGATATTTGCGTTGGCATTAACAGGATTAGGCAAGCACACGGGCCAAGGCTCGGGAATTTTATGCATGGCCATTGTAGGCGGTGCCGTTATACCGGTATTGCAGGGCATGTTAGCCGATAGTTTCGGCGTTCAGCCGGCGTTGACGGTTCCGCTAGCCTGCTATGCCTATATTGCTTGCTACGCTTGGATTAGCCGTGAACGGGTTCGCGTGGGCACGCTAAGATAATGTAAAAAATAGACAGGCCGTGCTGCGCGGGTGCTCGGCATCGGCATGCGCGGCCTGAAAGATAAGCCGATTATTTGTTGCCGGCTTCCATATGGGTGATGGCGTCTTCGACCGAATGGGTCGCTTTGTCGGAATGCTCCAATTTGCCATGCTCAATGGCTAATTTCAATGACTCGACCGCCTCATGCATATGATGCTTTGCATCGCTATTGGGCGCGGCATCTTCCGCTTTTTTAGCGTGCTCCAGCGCCGCCTCGGCGTGTTCGACCAATGCAGCCGATTTGCCGGCTTTACCTTGTTCCACGGCTTCTTCCGCATGTTTTATGGCTTCATCCGCGTGCGGTTCGGCGAATACAGCACTCGCAGTCAATAGCATCATGCTGCCGATTAATATTGCTAACTTTTTCATAAGTCCCCCTAGATTGAGTCGACGGATCTGGCTCCTATGCCAAATACGAATGGCCTAATTCCTTTCTTTATTCAAAAATCATCTAAGCAATTGAAAAAAGTGTGATTTATTCTGATTGCCTTCAGAAGCAGGCGATAATTGGATGTTGGTGTGATTAAAACGTTCCCGTTGCAATAAGATTTACCTTGTCGCTTGCTTTACCTTACAATTTGGGCTCGTTACTAAAAATAACAACTCTGGAGGATGATATGTTTAAACTGCGAATGTTGGTTTCTGCGATTGCATTGACCGGTTCTCTTTCCGTTATGGCGGCAGACGCTCTGCCGACCACAGCCCCAGCTCCGGCTGATAATCCAACAACCCCTGAAAAGGTGGCATTGGGTAAAATGTTGTATCACGATCCGCGTTTGTCTTCGACCGGTACCGTGGCATGTGCGTCATGTCACAACACTATGCTGGGCGGCGAAGACAATCGCCCGAATTCCATGGGTGTGAATGGACAAACCGGCGGACGCAGCGCTCCGACCGTATGGAATGCAGCATTCAATGAGGTTCAATTTTGGGACGGCCGTGCCGCGAGCTTGGAAGAACAAGCCGCCGGTCCTGTGACCAACCCGATCGAAATGGGCATGAAAAGCTGGGATGATGTGGTTGCCCGTCTGAAAACGATTAAAGGTTATCGTAAGAGTTTTGATTTGGCCTTCGGCAGCGATCATGAGTCGATCACCAAAGAAAATGCCACCAAAGCCATTGCCGCTTACGAAAGAACGCTGATCACCCCCAATAGTGCTTACGACAAATATGTCAAAGGCGATAAAGACGCCATGACCGAACAACAGATTCGCGGCATGAACAAAGCTGTCGAATTAGGCTGTACCGGATGTCACAGCGGTCCTGCCTTTAATGGCCCAGGCACATTCCAAAAATTCCCGATGCATAGCAACGGCTATTTCGAAGCGCAATACCACTTCAGCAAAGATTTGGGTCGTGCCGAAGTGACTAAAGAGGACAAAGACAAGCACTTATTCAAAGTGCCGACCTTGCGTAACGTTGCTCTGACGGCGCCTTATTTCCATAACGGTGCCGTACCCACCTTGGACAAAGCCGTCAAAATCATGGCGAAATTGCAATTAGACCAAGATTTGTCCGATGAAGATACCGCGGATATCGTAGCCTTCTTGAATGCCTTGACCGGCGAATTCCCGAAACAAGAAATGCCTAGATTGCCAGGTACGCCCGGGTCTACGTTTAACAACTAGCCGAAAGTAACAAGGGGCCGGATGGCCCCTTTTTTTTCGGTACAACTTGTCAAGCACGAGAGTTGGCCTATTATCATGATAATGAGTTACGTTTTCGAACGATTTTCGCGTGAATGGTGCTGGTTGTGTTTCCGTTCATTTCAGAGGCGGCTGGTAGGATTCGGTTGGAAGCGATTTGATACCAATCAGTCCAGAATATGTTGGAGTATGCTGCATGAACAAAGAAACGGACAAGCTTAATTTAACCTCGATTGGTTGTTACGGTGCGGCGTTGGCGGGTTTGTCGTTGTGCGGTCACGCAACGGCGGGCGTGCTTAGTTTAGAGCCCACCCCCGATACCGTCGAATTCGGATCATTGGGCGCTCAGGGTATTGTCTTGGGCCAAATTGATTCAGTCAGTATCAGTGTCGGTCAATATAACGACTTTTATGGAAAAACGATTTTTGCCGGTTATGGCATTGCCGGATTCGCTGAAGTAAATCGATCTCAGACCTTAACGCCCCAGTTTTTCAATTCGAATACCGGGTTTTCGTTTTCTACTATGAAAACGGGAACCGAATTTTTCGGTTTTTTGACGGATTCGGGTAAGCTGGGTTGGTTTCAGGTCGACTTTGGCGGTTTTGAAGGCGATGTGGTTTATCTTGCCGCCGCATTCAGCGACGCGCCCGGCGAAAGTATTCAGGTTGGGACTGTGCCTTTGCCCGCGAGTTCGGGCTTAATGGCTTTGGGTTTGTTAGCGGCCGGTGCGTCGGGGGTGCGTAAGCTTCGCGAGCGAACACGGCTTCAAATTGGAAATGCCGGCGATTGAGCGAGCCTGATTCAGCGAATTTGAGATATTGTCGTTGCCGATAGGGAATTTGGTCCATCGGACTTTCGGTGTTTAATCACACTCCTCAAAGGGTCGTCGAGCACCGGCGTTTTCAAGGAAAATGAATGTCTATGCATAGTCAACATAAGACGCTTTTGGTAGGCTGGGATGCGGCTGACTGGAAAATGATCCATCCGCTAATGGATTCGGGTTTGATGCCGAACTTAAAAAGATTGGCTGATGACGGCGTGATGGCCAACTTAGCGACCTTGTCTCCTGTACTTTCACCTATGCTTTGGACTTCCATCGCAACCGGTAAGCGCCCATTCAAACACGGTATCTTGGGCTTTTCCGAACCGACGCCAGACCGTACCGGCGTGCAGCCGGTATCCAATTTATCCCGGACTACCAAGGCCATTTGGAACATACTTAACCAAAACGGCAAACGCTGTATCGTGGTGGGATGGTGGCCGAGCCATCCCGCCGAGCCGATTAATGGTGTGATGGTGTCCAATCACTACCAATGCGCGCCGAAGCTACGGCAAACGGAATGGCCTTTGCTGAGTAACACGGTATATCCGCCTCGACTCGAACAAATGTTGGCGAAACTGCGTTTGCATCCATCAGAACTGACCGCCGAACATCTGTTGCCGTTTGTTCCCCATGGCGGCGAGATTGACCAGCGCCGGGATGGCCGCATAGCCGGCATTGCCAAAACCGTCGCGGAATGTACCAGTATTCAGTCTGCCGCAACTTGGTTGATGGACAATGAACCCTGGGATTTCGCCGCGGTTTATTTCGACGGTATCGATCATTTCGGACACGGCTTCATGAAATACCATCCGCCGCAGCAAGCCTTTGTGTCCGATGAGGTTTATCGCCATTATCAGAACGTCGTGGCGGCTGGTTATGTCTACCATGACATGATGTTAGGTCATTTATTGGACCGAGCCGGAAAAGACGCCATCGTGATGTTGGTTTCCGATCACGGTTTCCATGCGGATCACCTACGACCGCATGAACTTCCCACTGAACCGGCCGGTCCCGCGGTTGAACATCGGGATTTCGGGGTGTTCGTAATGTCGGGGCCTGGGATAAAAAAAGACGTGTTCCTGCATAGTGCTTGCTTGTTGGACGTGACGCCGACCTTGCTAACAGCGCTGGGGCTGCCGGTCGGTGAAGACATGGACGGGCGCCCGCTGGATGTCTTCGACCCGCCTCGTAATGTTGAGACGATACCCAGTTGGGATGCCGTCCCGGGCGATGCCGGCCAACACCCTAAATCTCGCATGCCGGACCCAGCCGAGTCCAAAGAAGTTTTCGATCGGTTGGTGGCATTGGGTTATATCGAGCAACCCGGCAATGACCGTGAAACTGCAGTCGCCAAAACGCAGCGTGAGCTGGACTATAATCTGGCGAGGTCTTATATGGATGCGGGCTTGCACGGCGAAGCGGCTTCGATTTTAGCCGATCTTTACCGGCGTTATCCTCTGGAATTTCGTTTCGGCATTCAGCTGATTTTGTGTTTTCAAGCCTTGGAATTGGTCGATGACATGGAGGTTTTACTGAATGATTTGAATGTGCGTTGGCGTAAGGCTTCGCTTCTGGCGCGCGATAGGTTGAAAAAAATCGCCGAAATGGCCGGCCGGCGCCGCGAGGAGCTACGCACATTCAAAGACGAAATCGCTCAGGCGGGCCAAACGGCAATACCCGAGTTATCCGAAAATCTCTTCAGCAAGGAAGAACAATTTATCATTCGCGATCTGCGCGCCATTGCCCGCGGAAATGAACGCACCTTGGATTATCTGGCCAGTTCTGTTGCGCTGGCCAAAGGCGACTACGAAAAGGCCTTGTCCTATCTAAGCGATGCCAATGAATCCGAGACTAAAGTGCCGGGATTCCATGTCCAGCTTGGCAATACATGGATGAAATTAAGGCGGTTTTCGCAGGCCGAAGCCAGTTTAAGAAAGGCATTGGACTTAGAGCCGGAAAATCCGCAAGCCTTGCTCGGGCTGTCCAGAACTTTTCTGGCCCAAAACCAAAACCGCGAAGCGCTAGCGGCCGCAAAGCAATCGATAGCATTGAAATATTTCAATCCGGCGGCGCACTACTTTTTAGGCATCTCCCAACATCGTTTGCATCAAACGCAGGCTGCGATTGCATCGTTGAAACGGGCTATCGCGCAAAACCCCAACTTTGCCGAGGCGCATACCCGATTGGCGCTGATTTATCATCGCGCGTTGAATGATCAAGCTCGTAGCGCCGAGCATCGCTTGACGGCATTAATGATACGCAAACAGCGACGGGCATGTCGAAAACTTAGAACGATTCCGTGTATTGCGAACTTTAGCGACCAATACATTGCTGCCCAGTTGCCCGGTCTGCCGGATATGGAAAACACAGTCGCACCGCGCAAGCCGTGGCTCGGTTTGAGTTTGACGCATGCAGGATTCGAACCTGAGCCGCATTCCGAAAGAAAGCCTTTCGTGACCATCGTATCGGGATTGCCGCGTTCGGGCACCTCGATGATGATGCAGATGTTAACTTTCGGCGGAATGCAGACTTACAGCGACGGCGAACGTGCCGCCGATGAACATAACCCTTGGGGTTATTACGAATTGGAAAAAGTCAAGCAGTTGCATTTGCGAAATGATTGGCTGACAGACGCCGAGGGCAGGGTGGTCAAAGTCGTAACGCCTTTGCTGCCTTATTTACCCAGGAATTGCGCTTACCGGGTCATTATGATGCAGCGTTCATTAGACGAGGTCATTCGTTCTCAGAAAACCATGTTGCAAAAGCTGGGCTATCAAGATACCGGTTTGACGGACCATAAAGTTGGCTTGGCTTTGTCGAAACAAGATCAAATCGCCAAGAAAGTTTGCGACATAAATTGCGTGCCTTTGCTTCAACTGCGCTATGACGACTTAGTTTACGAGCCGGAGCGGCATTTGGAAGAAATTTGTAACTTTTTGGGCATTGAGCTTGATAAACAGGCTATGCGGATGGTTATTAGGCCGCGCGCTGCCTGCCTGTAAGCACAAAAGATAGCCCTAACCCTTGCTTCTTTTTAAGAGTCGAATGCGGTGTCCTGCTATTTGACAGCGATATTCGTTTGTCCGGCGGTGGGATTATCGGCCAAATAGCAGGAGCGGTCGGTCAAATCCAATCGGAGTCTAAATCGCTATCGTCAATGAGATTGGCGTCGTCGTAACTGGCTAAGTAAGCATGGTTATCTTCATTATTGCCCGGCTGATTGGAATCGCCGTAATAATTGTTGATGGTGGTTTGTTCGGCCATATGTTCGCTGGTGGATTGTTGGCCCCAAATGGACGGGTATGTAGGGTGGTGGCCCAACAGATTTCCGATACCTTGAAACAAAAACGAACCCGCCGCCACACCGGCAGCGGTGCTGGCGACATTGCCTAAAAAGCCGGGGCCAAATCCGGAGACGGGGTCTTGACCAATATGAGTATGCGCCGGATTGTCCGGTACCGACTTTGACGGCATCCGATAACTCGCGGCGCCTGGAACCTCTTTTGCGTCGCTTGATGTTGACGACCAAGGGTTTTCGTCAAGAAAACCGACGTTTGAAGATGCAGCGTGTTTTTGCTGCAATTGGCGCTGCAGCTCAGCAATTTGAATTTGCGCGGCGTTAAGTGCCTGATCTTGTATTAAACATCTTTGTATCAGCAGATAAGCAGCATCGGGTTGCCGGGAAACCGCTTCTATAATTAAATTATCCGCTTCGCTGTCCTTCTCGGCGAGCCTAACTTCGATTAATTGATTTAATAATTGATTCAGTTGTTGTTTTTCCTGCGCGTTCATTGGTTATTCCCCTGAAAACTCACAATCATTCGGTCTGGCGGTTAAGGAATCAATTGCCGTTTTTCTTTTAGTTCGCCTCTTTCATTGATGCACACCTTCCAATCGTAACCATTTGCGCGTAGATAAATTTCATATTCTTCTCCGACACCGTTGGGATTGACGACTAATTCGGTTTTTTGCAATGTGTGGCTGGGAAATTCCCGTTCGAGTGTGGCGATAGCTGCTGACGATACCCCGCTAAGGCCTTCCACCTTTAATTCGTTAGTAAAGACGTGGCCTTTCGCAGTAAACAATTCTATGATCTGCTGTTCGTTTTCGTCTTTGAACGTGACTTCCAACAGTTGTTGCCCAAAATGAGTTTCTTCGGACGCTCGCATTTCATGCGCACTCGGATGCCTTTTTAAGATATTGGAATGGACATTTTCCGGAATGTTGATAGACGTGTCGGTTTCGGCTTGGATCGGATTTCCGGTCATCAATAAACCGGAGACAACAAGTGGTGCTATAAATTTACGCATGGTTTCCTCATTCTTATTTTTTGATAAAGATTGTTAGAACGATTTTTTAATACGGTTGAGCCGATTTTGTTTTGGTTCTCGGTCCTTCAGCAGAAATTATGCCACGGACTTGAGTCACTGCCATCAGCGGATCATATTCCATTATTGCCGAGCAGGCTTAAATTCTCGCCTGCTCCCGGGCTTTGCTTGCTCATATCAACCAAAGTTGGTGGTGGATAAGCGCCGTCAACGTTTTACATCCGCAACCGACGCGCTGTGTATAGCGGTATTAGGGGCATGGCATACTTTTCGCATTTTTATTATTTAAACCGGTCTTTCCATCGAACAAAACGCGACTAAGCAGGCGCGGAAATATCGGAAAAGCGTTCGATAGGTACTTTTTAGCCGGTACCGAAAAAAGCTCTCCACGCGATGTGGTTGAAACACACTGACCAGATTTATAAAAATGAGGGAAGAAATGGGCAAAAGGTTACTTAGTAGTTTTAAATATATGTCATTTATTGCGATGGCTCATGCGTCAGTTTGCGCAGCAGGGACCAATAACATGGCAGGAACCTGGAATTCGATTACCTTGTCCGGCGACTTTGAAAAAATGTCGCCGAAATTAAAGGATTTTCACTGGCTTATTCTTGAGCAGGCGAGGACTAGAGACGATAGCTCGAACGGCATGCGATTAAGCGAGAATTTGTTATTCGGGCAGGCAGGTTATTCAATTAACAAAAATGCGAGTGTCTGGTTGGGGTACATGCACGATTGGTTACACCCTTTGGATAAGCAGGCCTTTCAGGAAAACCGACCTTATCAGGATTTCTTATGGAATTCATCATTTGACGATTTAAAGTTCACTAGCCGGACTAGGCTCGAACAACGCATACGAGAAGACACTGGGAATGTGGGTGTCAGGGCGCGGCAATTGTTCCAAGCCAGTTATCCGCTAAAATTTATCGATAACGATTTGCGCGTCTATGCCGGCGATGAAGTACTCTGTTATCTCAACGAAAATACTTTTGGCCGTACCGGTTTTAGCGAAAACAGAGCATTTGGCGGACTCAGTTATCAGTTAACTAAGCAATTGGGCGCGGATTTGGGCTATTTGGGACAATTCATCGATAACAAAACCGGAAACAATACTTTTACCCATAACGTGCAATTTAATATACGCTATCAATTCTAATGACAACACTATGCCGCACCGCATCTTTCTAAGATCGGTCTCCGCAAATCGATTCCAGATTTCAATCGTGCTGGTAATACGGCAGCCGATTGGGTAGAGTGAGCGTAAACCAAGTCTTGTTGGAAAGGAGTTGTAATACGCGATGCCCGAGACGGAAAATCTTGTGGGGTGGGTAGAAGCGGCTCAAGGTCCGGTGGTGGATGTGCGGTGTAATTATTTACCTCCTATCGGACAAGCGTTGGATGTCGGCAACGGCGGCGGGGAATACGTATTAGTCGTTTTTCAACATCTTGAACCCACTCTGATCAGGGCGATTGCCTTACATTCGGTTTCCGGTTTATACCGGGGCGTGCCGGTATACGATCGAGGCGATGCCTTGCACGTTCCGGTGGATCCTAGTTGTCTAGGGCGGATGCTGAATGTCTTTGGCGAACCGCTAGACGGTGGCGAAGCGCTGCCGGCCAAGACCTTTCGTAATATCCTTTCATTGCCACCGTTGTTGGCCGAAACCTTGCCATCTACTCAGATTTTAGAAACAGGCATCAAGGTCATCGATTTGCTTTGTCCCTTCGTACGAGGGGGAAAAACCGGCTTGTTCGGCGGCGCCGGAGTAGGCAAAACCGTGCTGATGATGGAATTCATGCATGCGGTTAGTAATACCATGCAGGGTGTCTCAGTCTATGCCGGTGTCGGCGAGAGGATGCGCGAAGGTCACGAGCTTTGGCATGAAATGACGGATGCCGGCGTATTGCAACGGGCGCTACTGGTTTTCGGTCAGATGGACGAATCGCCGGGAGTGCGGTTTCATGTCGGCTATACCGCATTAGCTTATGCGGAATATTTACGCGACAGCCTCGATACCGAAGTGTTGTTTTTGATGGACAATATTTTTCGCTTCGTACAGGCGGGCAGCGAAATTTCCGGACTACTGGGCCGTATGCCGGCAACGGTTGGCTATCAACCGACGCTGTTAACCGAAGTGGCGTCATTAGAAGAGCGTATCGTATCGACGCAGTCAGGCTCGATTACTTCGGTTCAGGCCGTGTACGTGCCGGCGGACGATATGTCCGACCCGGCGGTAGCGACTATCCTGGGTCATCTGGATAGCGTGGTCATTTTGTCACGCCAGCAGGCTGCAAAGGGTATTTATCCCGCAATCGACCCTTTACGTTCGACCAGTCGGATGATGGATCATCATATTGTTGGTGAAAGGCATTATCGGGTCGCACGTGCAGTGCGAGAGCATTTGTCGCGCTATCGCGAGTTAGAGGATATTATTGCCATGCTTGGAATCGAGGAGCTTTCGCAGGATGACCGGCTAATCGTAGAGCGCGCGAGGCGTTTGCAACGTTATCTGACTCAGCCGTTCAATACGGTAGCCGATCATACCGGTATACCTGGGGTCCATGTGCCATTGGAGAGTGCCATTTCTGATTGCGAGGCATTTATGGGAGGTAAATACGACCATCTCAGTGAAGCGGATTGTTACATGAAAGGTGCCATGTCCGCATGATGGGTTTTGGATTGACCTTACTAGATAGTCGAGGAACTGACGAATTTGATGAGGTTATTCAATTTATCGGTTCAGATGATTCGGGGAGTTTCGGTATATTGGCTAGGCATGAACGTACAGTGAGTTTGCTACGTTTCGGTTTGGCGCGTTTTTTCGACAAAAGCGGACGCTGTCATTATGTGGCGTTACCGGGCGGTGTATTGCGGTTCGCCGATAATCATCTGACGGTTACGACGGTACGCTACTTTCTCGGCGATGATAGAGCAGTGATTTGCCAGCAATTAGATGCGGAAATGACGAAATTGGATTCCGAAGTGCATAGTGCCCGCGCTACGCTGTCTGAAATTGAGCATTCGTTAGTAAAACGGCTGAGTCAATTAAGCGGACGCGGGGCAGGGGAAATGGCGTGAGTTTTCGCGATAAACTCTTAAAACATACTCGGCGTGATGTTCGACGACTAGACGACAAAAGCCGGCAGCCGGCAAGTTGGGTGGGTATGATGTTGTACGGTGGGACATTGGGTTTGCTTTTTGTCGTACCGATTATTGCCGGCGCTTACCTGGGGCGCTGGTTGGATATGCAAGTTACAGGCTTTTCGATCCGATGGACCGTTAGTTTCATTCTGTTGGGCATCATTATCGGTGCTTATAACGTCTTGCGTTTTTTGCGGGAAAAAATGTGATCTGTTTCGCATATCTTCCGCACTTGAACTATAATTGAGTACTATTATTGGCTTAACAAGCATGGAGCGCCGTGAACTGGTTGTTTAACTAGCGGTGTCCTAGACGATCGACATTGAACCAACCGGCAAAGAGCAATGAATCGACTGATCTTAAGAATTTCCCTTATTCCTGCGTTTTTGTTGTTACTCAACGCCTGCAGCAGCACAAATTCGGTTGCAAAACACGACAAGGCCGTTAATTATCGGGCGAGTGTTTTAAAACAGCCTTTCGAAGTTAAAAAACGTTATTCGCCCGTGACCTATGGAGGCGTTTTTCCAAAGCCGGCCGCACTGGAACCGGCCGTGGATTTTTGGCGTAAGACATATGCGGTATGGCAGCGTTCGGAAGTGGCTTACCATGATGACCGCTATTTGGATGTGGTTTACGAGGTATTCCGATTACCGGGGTATGTTGCTGAAGGCCTAACGACCGAACAGAAGCAAATCATGAACGACCGGCGGGAGTTTTGGAAGGCCAGGCTGGCAACATTGGAGGCTAAATTACGGTATAAAGCGCCGTTAAATGCCAGTGATAAACAATTGGTAGCCAACATAGAAGCCAGTGGCCGGCCGTTAAACAGCATTTTACCGGGTGCAAGCGAACGCGTGCGGGCGCAACGCGGTACCAAGGAACGCTTTAAGCGCGGTCTGGAAATTAGCGGCCGCTACAATCTGCAATTTAGAAAGATATTCCGAGATGCAGGGTTACCGGAAGAGTTAGCGTATTTGCCGCATGTAGAATCGTCGTTTCAGCCGGCTGCGCGCTCGTCGGCGGGGGCTGTCGGCATGTGGCAGTTTACCAAAGCCGCGGCGCAAACCTTTATGCCCGATCATAATAAAGTCGATCAGCGATTGGATCCTTTCGTTTCGGCCAGTGGTGCCGCCCGGTATTTAAGTTACGCTATTAATAAGTTGGGCGATTGGCCTTCGGCACTGACTTCGTATAATCATGGTATCGGCGGAATGAGAAGGGCGCAGAATCGTATGGGAAAGGATTTCATGCGTATAGTGGACGAATATGACGGTCCCGCATTCGGATTTGCTTCGCGTAATTATTATGCGCAGTTTTTGGCCGCCCGCGAAATCGCAACAAGTCCTGATGCTTTTTTCCCTGAAGGAGTTAGCTATGAAATGCCTATTATCCGGGGACAGTATCTGGCGGCAGAATAGTCCGTGGCCTAAGGATTTGGCCAAAAACAACTTCCTGTTTTGCCGGTGCGAACCCTGGGGCATACCGAATGAGGAACGCCGTGAACCCTTCCATGGGGGGGGCGGCGCCGACATCATCACTCGGTACGTCCCCAGTGACTATTGCCATATCGGGAAGTTATTTTGGACGATATCCTAAGCCGGTTGTTCTAAGTCATTTATCTAAATAAGGCGTAAACGTGGATCGCTCGGAGCCTGCGGTGACTGGTGTTTTTGATATTGGTCCATTCGCCATTAGCAATACCGTCGTAACAACCTGGGGTGTTATGCTGGGTTTTGCTGTCTTAGCTTTTCTTTTGCGTATCAATGGACAATCGTCACCGTTATACAATGCGGCGGAAGCCGTCATTGTTGTGATTGAAGGAGCCGTTACGGAATTGCTGCCGCCGGCTTCCGCGCGCAAAGTTTTTCCTTTTGTCGCCTCATTGTGGTTATTTGTGCTGGTTGCTAACTTGGTCGGCTTGATTCCCGGCTTGCATGCGCCGACACGGGACTTGTCGGCTACCGCCGCATTGGCGGCTTTGGTGTTTGCTTCGACCCATTGGTTTGGCATTCGAGATCACAGTGTGCGTGAACATTTAAAGCGCTATGCGCAACCCAGTATCATTCTGCTTCCTTTTCATATCATTAGTGAATTTACCCGGACCTTGGCGTTAGCCATTCGGTTATTCGGTAATATGATGAGCTTAGAAATGGCCGCGCTCCTGGTATTATTGATTGCGGGGTTTCTGATTCCGGTTCCGATTTTGATGTTGCACGTTATTGAAGCCGTGGTACAGGCTTACATTTTCGGTATGTTGGCGCTGATTTATATCGCAGGTGCTTTAGAGCCAGGTTCGCGGAAATCTTCCCTTGATTCTCGAACAAGCAATGAATGATTTACACTTATTTAGCATGATCTCCACCGGCGTGGGTGGTTTAGTGATTGCGCTTGGAACGATGCTGCCTGCAATAGCGATGGGGCGTGCGATAGCAAGCGCGCTCGAAGCGTTAGCTCGTCAGCCGGAAGCGGAAAAAACCATCACGCGTACCTTGTTCATTGGTTTGGCCATGATTGAATCTTTGGCCATTTATTGTCTGGTAGTGGCCTTAATCATATTGTTCAGAAATCCGCTGCTGGAATATTTTCTAAACTAAGGATGCGCTGCGTTATGGGAGATGTCGAAATAAGCGATTTACGTCGCATCCATTTTGTAGCCGTAGCCGCGTACGGTTTTCAATAATTTCAGTTCGAAGTTGTCGTCAATTTTGCGTCGCAATTGTCGAATATAGACGTCCACCACATTTGTTAATGGATCCGAACTATAACCCCACACCTGCTCTAAAATACGGGTACGACTCAGCACTTTACCCGGCATCCGCATAAAGCACTCCAATAAGGCGAATTCTTTTGGGGTCAGGTCGATAATAGCACCGCCGCGTTTGACTTCATGCGTGGCTACGTTCAACATCAAATCAGCCATTTGCAATTCCGTCGAGTCTAATTTGACTTCTCCGGTTCGGCGTCGCATCAACACTTCGATGCGTGCCAGTAGTTCTTCGAAGGCAAATGGTTTGGTCATATAGTCATCGGCTCCGGAACGCAATCCAGTGACTTTGTCTTGCACGGTATCTCGGGCCGTCAACATCAAAATTGGGGTGTCTACCCCCTTGTCTCGCAAACGTTCGCATACCTCACGACCGTTCATATCGGGTAACCCAAGGTCCAAAATGATGGCTTGAAACTGACCCTCGCTCCCGATTGCGATGGCATCGCGACCGGAACGGGCAACTTCCACTCCATAGCTTTCGGCTTTGAGCCCTCGCTCGACGAAATCGGCGATGCGTCTGTCGTCCTCTACCAACAAAACACGCACTAGCCCGTGTTCGATAGGCGCACCAGCGTTAAGGTTGCGTGCAATCATAATGATTATCCTCATCTGCACAAATGTGCGGTAGGGTGACAATAAATGTGGAGCCTGTATTCTCAATACTGCTAACAGCAATACCGCCTCCATGTGCTTTTAGGATTAATCGCGCAAGGGGTAAGCCTAGACCGGAGCCGTCGTTTCGTGTACCGCGTGCGTTAACGCTACGAAAATGACGTTCGAAAATCTGATCTAAGTCGTTCGACGGTATTCCGATGCCTTGGTCGGTCAAGCTGAAGTGGATTGCTTTTTCATTAGCCCATAAGGCAATACTGATATGTCCACCCGGTTTTGAATAGCGACAAGCATTGTCGCCCAATATAAACAAGACTTGGCGTAGACGTTGCTTGTCGCCTTCAACCCAAATTGCTTGTGTCGGAGCGTCATATGAAACGGTAATTTCATTTTCTTCGGCCATTACTTTGAAATCTTCGACGCTTCCGGCGACCAACTCAGTCAGGTTTACCGAGTCCCAATCGAATTGTAAGTTGGCAGTTTCTACACGGGCAAGAAATAATAGGTCGTTTACGTATTTCCCCAGTTGCATCGACAAATCAATGATGCGTAGTAAGACGTCTTTATACTCTTCGGGAGATCGATCTATTCCGCGCAGCGTGACTTCGGCTTCACCTTGGATAACGGTAATCGGAGTGCGTAGCTCGTGACTGATATCGGCGATAAAATTACGCCGCTCTGTGTCCATGCGCTTCAATTCCTCGTTCAACTGATTCAACTCAAGTGTACGCTCCGCGACGCGATTTTCGAGTTCGGCACGGCCTTCCCTCAATTTTTCTTGTTGTAGCTCCAATTCGTAAGCCATTTTATTGAAGTGGCTAGCCAGATAAGAAAATTCATCATGGCTGTTGAGCGTAATTCGGTAATTTAAGTTGCCGGAGGCAATTTCATTTGTACCTATCATTAAAGATTCAATAGGTCTTCTGACTCGTCGCAGTAACAATATCCCGGAAGCTAGGCTGAAAAACGCAGCAATCATCGAGGCTAGTATGGCAATCCAGCGCGATTGAATGACCAGTGTTTCCAGTTCGCGTTTGGCTTTCGCGGCTTTTTGGCGCTCTACGGAAATGGCCGCATCAACCAGCGGTTGAAACCTGCTGTCGATTTCTTCACTTGAGAATTTCGATAAAGCCTTAAGCGCGTTTTCTTGTTTACCTTGTTCGCGTAGGCGCTCGACTTCGTTGAATCGATACTCGCTAGTATCTAGAAACGCTGTCAAATTGGCGACGCGTCCTAATTCGGATGCTTTGTCCTGATTCTCTAGCTCCTGCCTGGGGGTTTTGACCACCTGCGCTTTTAATGCCTCTATGGCCTCCATCAAGCGTTGACGGGAAACATCCGCTTCAGGTTGAGCGTCCGCTGAACCTTTGGTAATCGACTGGTCCAGCTGTTGTTTGAAATAGCGATAGGCTTCTTGCGATAGATGTTCATATCGATCAAATGCATCGTAAGCGGATTGACTGTTCTGAAAATGGCGGGCAACTTCGTTGGAGCCCCAGTACATGACTGCGCCTAAAAACAATACAAAACTAAACGATACAAAAATGACTAGCGCTAAACGGAACCGAAACATCGCCGTCAGTTGTTATTACTACTTTCATCCAACTGTTTTTCCATGGAGCGAATGGCTTCCAGCTTTTCTCGTAATATACGAGTTTCCTTTTTCTTTTCTCCTTTCGCGTCCAGCATGGACTTCACTTTTTGTTGGTCGTGTTTCGCGTTGTCTAGTTTGACCGCTTGCGCCTGCATATTGGCAAGTACTTGCGTATTTAACGATATAAAGCGTTGCAAATTTTCGTCGGAGTTGAATTTACGTTTTATCGCATTTATGTCGTCGATTAATTGAGGAATATCCCCGCACGAATTCGATAACAAGCGACCCACCATCAAATGGAGCTGAACACCGTCGGATGGCGACGTTTTTTGCGTGTCTAACAGCGATTTACATAGGTCTGCTTGCGAAGCACTGGACATACTTGCCATGCTTGCACCAAAAGCCAATAGGGCGTTCACACCGGATTTGGCATCGGCCGGGAGAGGCTGACGTACGTTGCCATCTTGAGAGCCGGGGCCGATAAACGTACAGCCGGAAACAAATAATGCGAAAAAGGCCATATATGTCAAGCGCATTGCGGAGTGAATATGCATAGTAAGTAATTCGAAATTAATCGTTAATTCAATGGTATTAATACTCGTATCCGGGTACCGAGATAATCTAGGCTGGAGTCGATAATTTCTACCGTTCCATGGTGATTGTTCACGAATTCTTGCACGGTGGTTAGCCCTAAGCCTAAGTGGCTGCCGACTTTATGATTTTCAGCCGATTTACCGCGATAAAAAGGTTCAAATACCTGAGCGCGTTCTTCGGGAGCAATACCCGGACCGTCGTCTTCGATTTCTAACTCCATGAAATTATTAACATCGCGCAATATTACGCGAATTTCGCCTTTGGTCGGAGAGTATTGGATAGCATTGGCCAATAACTGTTCAATGATTTCTTGTATTTGTTCATATATGCCACTGATAAGAACCGGTTTGATCATGTATTTTGTCTTGATCGCTTTAGCTTGAATATTCGGCTCAAGCTTATTTAAAACCGATTCCAACAAAGTCTTTACTTCGATTTGTGATTTCGGTTTCGAATCTTGGTCGGAACGGGCTTGACTATAACGCAACAGCTGTTCGGAAACGATTTTCAATTTAACGATGTTGTTTTCAAGTTGATCAACGACGTTATATCTTGGGTTCAACATTACGTGTTCTTTCGATTGTGCCAGCCGTTCGGCTCCGCTACGTATTCCCTGTAGCGGCAATGCGATTTCCCTGGCGATATTTTTCATCAAATGTTGTTTGGACGTTTCTAAAGCCAATATATGCTTTCGCAACCATTCCAAGCGTTCGCCAAGATAATGTAGATCAGTAGGGCCGAAGACTTTTATCGGATCTTCCAATTTGTTTGTTCCTAAGCGCCGGACCGATAAATTTAATTGTTCCATCGCACGAGACAAGACAGCCAACAACACCAGCACAAATGCACAGGAGAAAAACAATAAAAGTGCGCCCTTGATTAGCAGCTCCTTTTCCAGAGACTCAGATAATTGGTGTATATCGTTAAAGGTATCTTCGACATAGCTCTCGAATTCGCGTGATAACGCCGCGGACGATTCGCGAAAATCCTGAAAAGCTTCGTCTAGCGGCACTCTGAGAGAATCTCCGGACTTTGAACTAATGATTTGCTGGTATATCAAGTTCTCCTTTTCCAATAGTTCGTTAGCCAGCAATGCAACTTTGTTGTCCACGTGCAATTCAAGCAAGTCATTGAGCGTTTGTTGAAACGAAACTCTTGCCGCCTCGTAGGATTCGCGTTCGTAGGGTTGGCGCACGGCGGGGTCAGACAATAAAACGAACAATCTGGCTTTGCGTTCAATGTCTGAAGCTTTCTGCAATACCAGCCGTACTGTCTTGGTCTGCTCAAAAACTTGAGAGTTAATGGTCCTACCCAGTTCAGTTGTTTCGCGTAGTCCATTTGTGGCATAAATTACGCCGCCGAATAACGGCAGAACCGCAATAGCAAAACCCAATACGATTAGGGATTTTAATGATAATAGATTTTTTATGTTGACCCACATAGGAAAAGTTTAGCCGTTCGTTATGGGTAGTTCAAAGTATTGAATTACGATCATTTAATTAGAACGAAACAAGTGCTGTTGATAACTCTGCCGGTGTACGCGGTGGCATCAAACTCCGATGGGGCGTTGTTTGTTGATTCAAACTAGAATGGCGTTGTCGGTGATTATACTAATGAAACCAATTGCGGTGGCCGAGGCGATTGGAATGTCGCATGGATATTATCCGTTAATATTTGCTTGAACGCTACCAGCGCTCAACAAACTCGCGAATTAGCTTAGCTAGGGGCGTGTCATCGGCAAAAGATGCCGACACGAGATCGGGATTGAAAAAGGCATTCCTCCCATATAGGAGTATTGGATCAAAAATGAAACCTTGCATTGAAAACATCAGCATTTAAATTTTGCGGCGATTGCGAAAATATTGCCGTTTTGATTCGGTTGCGAGGCTAAACTGAAACAGCGTCCTAACAAGCCTTTGCGGTCCTTAGGCGGCTTGGAAAGCATAGTGGAAAAGAACAGCCGCTCCGGTTGAATGGCCGAAGCGGTGAAAGATGCGGGGATGTTAGGCCTTGGCCATCTCGGCGCGCATTTCGTCGATAACTGCTTTGTAGTCAGGTTTACCGAAAATCGCAGAACCGGCTACGAAAGTGTCGGCACCGGCCGCCTTGATTTCGCGGATGTTGTCCACTTTCACGCCGCCGTCGATTTCCAAACGAATGTCATAACCGCTTTCATCGATACGTTTTCTGACTAGACGCAATTTATCCAACGCGGACGGAATGAAGGATTGACCGCCGAATCCGGGGTTAACCGACATCAACAAGATCATGTCGATTTTATCCATCACATGATCCAGATGGTGCAAAGGTGTAGCCGGATTGAATACCAGACCCGATTTACAGCCATGATCGCGAATCATTTGCAAGGAGCGATCAATATGCCTGGACGCTTCCGGGTGGAAAGTAATATATGTGGCGCCGGCTTTGGCAAAGTCGGGGATAATACGGTCTACCGGTTCTATCATCAAATGCACATCGATCGGAGCGGTAACGCCATGCTTACGCAAAGCCTCGCAAACCAGAGGACCAATGGTAAGATTAGGTACAAAATGGTTGTCCATTACATCAAAATGCACGATGTCTGCACCGGCTTTTAAAACATTGTCTACTTCTTCGCCCAGACGCGCGAAATCAGCGGAGAGAATGGAAGGCGCAATTAAGTCAGCCATTTTTTAGTCCTCGTTGATTGAAATTGGTGCATTATACGTTTTTCTCGGCAGTGGGCCAAAGGAATGCTGTTTGACTATTGCTTAGTTCTTTAATAATCAATGTCGAGTCTGATCCAATTGTTGACTCAAGAAATGCTCAAATTCTTTGGCAGGTATTGGTTTACTGCGGTAATAGCCTTGATAGAAATCGCATTCGTGCGCTTTTAAAAATTCCATTTGTTCGAACGTTTCGACGCCTTCGGCAATAACCCGCATGCGTAAATGCTTGGCAATTGCGATAATCGTTGCGGTTATTTCCCTATCGTCACGATGTATAGGAATTTCATCAATAAAAC
Organism: Methylomonas sp. MgM2; assembly: GCF_054172045.1. NCBI lineage: Bacteria > Pseudomonadati > Pseudomonadota > Gammaproteobacteria > Methylococcales > Methylococcaceae > Methylomonas > Methylomonas sp. MgM2. The sequence goes on from NZ_JBSYXO010000004.1 coordinate 38,560, forward strand.
TTTTATCAATTTTTAATACGTCCAACGGAAACGCTTTTAAATAGGCGAGGGATGAATAACCGGTGCCGAAATCATCGATAGCCAATTTAACGCCTAAACTGTGCAGTCGGCTCAATATATCGATACCTTCCTTTTCCCTTTTCATTAAGGTACTTTCTGTCAGTTCTAACTCCAGACAGTTGGCAGGAAATCCGGTTTTTTCCAATGTTTTAGCCACCATATCGGATATATCGTGATGCAGAAACTGTTTGGGCGACAGATTGACCGCAAGCCGTAAAGGCGGATAACCTTGGTCCTGCCAATATTTGCCTTGGCGGCAGGTTTCTTCGAGTACCCATTGACCGATTAACGCGATTAAGCCGGTTTCTTCCGCGATTGGAATAAATCGCATCGGCGGTATGAGCTCTCCGTCACCGGTCTGCCAGCGAATCAAAGCTTCAGCACCGACTAGTTTGTCATCATTTACGTGAAATTGGGGTTGAAAAAACACTTTTAATTCGCCTTTGTCAATCGCTTGTCGGAGGCGGAATTCGGTTTTAATGCGTTCGCGCGCGGCCAAGGTGAGTTCGTCGGAAAAGTATTTGAAGCAATTTCGACCTTCACCTTTGGCTAGATACAATGCGGTGTCGGCATGTTGTACCAGTTCCGCGCCTGCGCGTCCGTGCTCGGGGAATAGCGCAATACCTATACTGACACCAATTCGTACCTCATGACCGCTGGAAAGCTGCCAGGCACCGTTCAGCGCTTTTATGATGCTTTCGCCGATTCGAGCGGCATCTTCAGCATGATTCAGCTCTTCGAGCAGAATGACGAATTCGTCGCCGCCCTGTCGGCAAATGGTATCGGATGCCCTCAAACGCGAACGTAGGCGTTCCGAGACTAATTGCAGCAATTCGTCGCCCGCAACATGACCGAAACTGTCGTTGACATCTTTGAAACGGTCTAAATCCAGCATCAATACTGCAAGGGAAGTCGAGGTAGCTTGTTTTCGGATTGCGCTATCAATCGCGTGTTGCAGCCGGGACATGAACATCATCCGGTTGGGTAATTTGGTCAAAGGGTCATGATGAGCCAGAAATTCGAGTTCTTTTTCTGATGCCTTTAGCTTGGTGATATCGGCAAATACCCCGACATAATTAGTGAGCTCGCCACGTTGGTTCTTTACGCTGCTGATGCTTAGTAACTCGGGATAGATTTCACCGTTTTTACGCCGGTTCCAAATCTCCCCTTGCCAATGACCGGATTGAGCGATATCGCTCCACATGGTGCTATAGAATTCAGTCGGATGACGTCCCGATCTAAGCAGGGAAGGGGTTTGCCCTAGTATCTCGAATGAACCGTAGCCGGTAATTTCGCAGAAAGCCCTGTTTACTCGTTGAATCTTGCATTCAGCATCGGTAATGATCACGCCCTCGCGGGTCGTTTCGAAAACGGCGGCGGCTTGACGCAAATGTTCTTCGTGGCGTTTTATTCCGGTAATGTCTGTGATGGTGCCTACATAGCCCAATAGTTGACGGTCGTGATTATATTCAGGCATTGCTCGGCCTATGACCCAGCGTATCGGTCCGTTTTGATGTTGGAAGCGAAACTGACAGCTAAAGGGGGTCTGGGTTTTAATCGTGTGATGCCATTCGTGTAAAACCCGCTCTTTGTCGTCAATGAAAACGGTCTGCTGCCAATTGTCACCCGCAATCTTACCGGTATGCACACCGCTGATATCTCGCCAGCGCTGATTGACGTATTCGTAATCGCCGTTCGGAGCGGACTTGAATATACCCACGGGCGCCAATCGGGCTAAGGTCTGAAACATCGCCTCGCTTTGTTGCAAGGCAAGCTCGGTCTGTTTTCGATCCGTGATATCGTGCAATCCGATGACGTAAGCCGGTACATCTTCCCAAACTATGGAGACCGTGCGCATTTCGGCCCATCCAATACCGCTATTGCGCCGAAGTATGTTAATGTCCTGCGGTTGGCTTGTGCCGGTAGCAATCGGGATTGCCAATGATTGGCCTACGATAGGTTGGAGTTCCAATAGTTGTTCAGCAGCCGGATTTGCGTATAAAACGATACCTTCTTGGTCTACGACCAATATTCCGTCAGTGATCGCGTTGAGTATCAGCTTTAGTCTATTCAGAGTTTCCAACATGCTGTAACCAGGGTCCCTTAAATGATGATAGTTTGGACACCGGCACCTTGTGATTGGGTCGTTATCGCCGCCATGACCGACGACATACGCGACAAATCGCCGAGTAGTTTCAATACGGGTTTCGGAATGTCTCTAACCAGCATCGGCGTGGCAAATATTTCTCTTTCCAAGGCTTTTTCCGGCATACCCAATACTTCGACGACATCGAACACCCAACGCCCCGGTTCGTAAATTCCGGTTAAAACCGCGCTAAGTTGTTCGACCAAACGCTGTGTTTCTTGATTCAACGATACCACATATAGAGTCAATACCAGCTTATGATGGGAAGTTCGGTGCGCCTCCTGCATTTTCGATACATGTACGATTTGGGCAATGTTGCGGATTTGAGATGCGGACAATGGCTTACTCGCCAACTCGAACTGTAATCCTTCATCATGGGCGGCCTTTAGTTGATCCATGAATTCGGTGGCGAAGGCTGTAACAATATAAACATTTAAGGTTTCGTCGATTTCTTTTAGCTGTCTTAAGGTTTCTACCCCGTCGATTCCCGGCATCCTAAGATCCAAAAAGATCAAGTCGGGCCGTTCCTTCTTGGCCATCTCGATACCTTGGGCGCCACTTTCGGCCTCGTTGACGATATATCCTTCGTCTTCAAGGATTAACTTAAACGCCCCTCTAACCGCGGGATCATCATCGATCACCAGAATATTATTCAGCATGACTATTTGTCTTCTTTATTATTTGATAAACGCTCGCAACCTTTCATTATGCGGAGAATTCGATTGATTGGCTACTGGTTCCGTGGAAATGTTAAATAGATCCGACAGCCGTCACCTGGTTGGCTTTTCAAAGCAATCGCGCCGCCACAGTCTTGAATGAGGCGTTGAGTCACTGACAAACCGAGGCCCGTACCCTTGCCGGGCGCTTTAGTGGTGAAAAAAGGGTCAAATATTCGATTTTGGATTTCGTTGCTCATTCCGGGTCCGTTATCTGCTATTACGAGCTCGACCGATTCGGTTGAAACCGAAGCCTTGATGTGTATCTGGGGATTTTCCGTCTCGCTCAACGCGTCGCGTGCATTGATTAGCAGGTTAACCAGAATCTGTTGAAAGCTTTCCGTTGTGCAAGCAATACTTGGCAAATCGTCGGGCAACTCCCTATGGACGCGGATATCGGATTTGCGTAGTTCTCCTTCCAATAACAGCAAGGTCTGAGATAACACTTCCGTCACCGAACATGCACCAACTTGAACCGATTTGCTACGCATGAAAATCAACATGTTTGAAACGATTTTCTTTATGCGTTGTAACTGTTGCATAGCCTGATACAAAATATCTTTGGCCTTGGCATCGTCGGTACGATCGGCAATAAATTCCACGAAATTCATCACCCCCATTAACGGATTGTTGATTTCGTGAGCGACTCCGCCGACCAAGGTCCCCAATGCGGATAACTTTTCCATTTGCAACATGTGTTCTTGGTTCTGCTGTAATTGCAGATAAGCCACTCGGGTTTTTTCTAAAAGCTTGGCGTTTTCCAAGGAAATCGCGGCCTGAGCCGTTAATAGCTCCGTCATATTGATTTTTTCGGAAGTGAATACGCCTTCCGACAACCGATTTTCCAGATAAAGCAATCCGATTAGCTCCGTTTGTTTAATGATAGGAAGACACAGGACGGAACGAATATTCAAGGCCTGTACTTCCGGCGCGTTTTGAAAGTCGCCTTCGTTAATTGCGTCGTTCAGTACGACTTTTTCCTGAGTGTGTTGAACGTAATTGATTATCGCCCGGCAAATGCCCGGTTCTTGCGTTAAAGCGCGCGGCCGCGAAGCTAACCTGTGCTTTTTACCGACATGATTTTCGGCGGCGATCAGCATGCCGTCGCCGTCTTTGATCAACAAATAACCATGCTGCGCACCGGAGCTTTCCAAGACAACGGCCATGATTTTTTGCATCAGATTAGGCAGATCAATTTCCGCGGAGAGCGCTAAAGCGGATTTCATCAGATAATTGATGTCTAAGCTGGGTAAAGTCTTGTGTGTATCGTCTTCTCGTTTGGTTCGGACTGGCGTTTCTTGGGCGATATAGGGATGTTTGGACTGAAGCAGATTGTTTTTAATATCGGCCCGAGACAGACGGTAATGGCGCCGCGCTTCGGCAAAATATGGTTCCGCATCGCCTAGGCGGTGCGCCGCCATCAATTCCGCCAACGACTGGTATAAATGTCCGGTTAGTAAGCCATAGTTTTGACTGTGCGCTAACGCAACCGCATCCAGATAAAGATTGCGCGCTTCTCGGTAGTTTTGCTGGAATAAAGCAATCTCGGCCTCGATAAATGCCAAATAAGGCGTCAATAGAGGACCTAACGCGGCCCACGTTTTCAATTTATCCAGTAACGGAACGATTTCTCTTTCTATCTCAGACCAAACTTGTGTTTTTGACACGCGCAACTGATTGAGTATCCGAAACACATACCACATGCGTTTAAGCACGTTATCTGTCATGCCGTGCAGGTAGGCTTCAACCCGTCGCAACGATTGAGCCGCATCATCGTGTTTGCCAAGGTAATATTGAGCAAAACCTTGCAGAGTGAAATAACTGCCAAGTGCCGCAACGTAATTATTTTTCGTCCATTCTTCAAGGGTTGGACCCGGCTCTTTGCTTGTTTGGTTAGGTTTCATCAGTTGGACCCAGCCGAATAAAACCGCTTCGGCCAGGCCAACGGAAAATGACAACTGATTTTTACGCGAAAATTGCAAGCATTCTTCAGCAGTCTCTTCGATCCAACGCAGATTCTTGCCTTGAATCACTAAATTCCACATCATCGGACCGTAAGACAGTCCGGCATTATAGAGATCGCCGCAGTTTTTTCCGCATTGTATGGCTTTATGCGCGTATTCGACGATATCCGCCGGATGACTGCGGCTGTGCATATTGCACCAAACGATGCCGTTCATGCCGCGCGTCGCACCGAAGGTGTTGGGGTACTTGGCACATAAATCGTGCGCCAGATCCTGATAACGAAATGCCGATTCAAATTGGCCTTGTTCGCCTAAATTAAGACCCATAATCGAAAATGAATAAATGACCGATTCGTCCATGCCGCCTTCCAAACAATGCAAGGTAGACTGGGCGGCCGATAGATACAATTGCGGCACCAGGCCGCACATGTACAAGTCGGGGATCAATTCGCTGTAAAACGCCAGTTCGGTTTTACTTTTGCGCTCCCGGGTAAACGGCATATGTAAAATGGCGCTCCAAACATCGCCTAGCTGCCCGATTTTCTCCATCAGGTTTTCCGTGCGCAACCGGGCTTGTTCGGGGTCGTCCGGAATGGATTTGCCGAAGTAGGCGAGGCCGCGATTCGCGGTTTCGATCGCCTTGTTAAAATTGCCAAACGACGATAAGGAAGTGGTTTGTTCGGCGAGCGCTTCGGCTTTATCCAGATCGCTTACCGCATGTTCGATCAAACCGTTTATCAAGCGTTCCGAATATTCGTAGCGGCCGCACATCAGGCTAGTCTTCGCCAAGCGCTGATAAATACGGTAGCTTAGTTGATAATGCGTTTCCCAACAGTCATCCGGTAAATACTTGTGCGCCTTCAGAAAAAAATCGTTTGCAGCTTCGCCGGCTAGCGCTTCCAAAGCTTTGTTGCCGGCATGGAAATTAATATCGGCCAACCAGTAAGCGGTTTCGGTATCCGGATGGTCGGGGCGGCCTTCATTCAGATGGGCGGCAATGGTAAATAAGTTATTCAAATTTTCCAGCTTGGCGTCTGCGGGAATAGCCGCCAAAAGCCGGTTGCCGATACGCCAGTGTATGGAGGGCCTGCTTTGGGCATCGACCTGGCGTAGTACCGCTTCCTGTACTCTGTCGTGGACGAATTGAAGATCGGATTTATTTTCTAACAGCAAACTTAGACTAAGCACGGGTTTTAAGTCTTCGAACAGCTGTTCGATGCGCAGGTCTAGGACCAGAGCGAGTTCATCGGCCGTAAAGCGGTTGCCCATGCAGGCGCAGTGATTAAGAATATGCGAGATTTTCGCCGGAAGCTTTCTGACTTTGGCACTGAATAGATCGACCACGTTCGGCGGCATTTTGGCATCGCGGATACGATTCATATCCCATAGCCAATGATGTTCGGCATCGGTATTCAGTAAGCCTTCGTTATACAGCCATGCCAAGCTTTCGCTGACATATAAGGGATTACCCTCCGCTAAGCGGGCGATGAACTTGGCCAGATTTGTAGTGGTATGCAACGGTGAATCCAAAATATATGCGACCATTTCATGACAGTCGGCATCGCTCAGCGCGTCCAAACGAGCCTCGACTAACGGACCATCGTCTTCTTGAAGCTTACGGATCAATTTGGTCAAAGGGTGAGATGTATCGACTTCGTTATGTCGGTATGCGCCTATGAAGAATAGGTAAGGGTGTTCACGGTGATTGGCGAATAGATTCTGCAAGAATTCGAAAGTTGCAATGTCGCACCATTGCAAGTCGTCAATGAAAATGACCAAAGGGTTGGTTTCGCCGGCTAGACAAGCTATAAAACGATCGAACAGGTTATTGAAGCGATTGCGCGCTTCCACCGGAGGCAATGATGCGGGTTCCGGTTGTTTGCCTATGACGAATTCCAATTCCGGCACGACCTCTACGATTACGCCGCCGTTGTCGCCCACTGCATCGAGAATTTTGCCGCGCCAACCAGCGACCTGCTCGTCGCTTTCGGTAAGAAAAGTTCGTATCAGATTGCGTAGCGCTTGAATCAACGAGCTATAAGGGATATTTTTTTGATATTGGTCGAATTTACCGGAGCTAAAATAGCCTCGATCTTTCACCAAGGGTTTTTGTAATTCCTGAATGAGTCGCGTTTTGCCTATCCCCGACAAGCCGGAAATAAACAAGGCGCGAAACTGTCCGAGCATCACTTCTCGGTATTGCGACTGTATCAACGCGCTTTCATGCTTGCGGTCGACCAGCTTGGAGATAAAGACGACTCTGCGGCTTCGATCGTGCTGACAAATTTTAAACGCTGAGATGGTGGCGGATTTGCCGTACTCTTCCCGGCATCGCATTAAGTCCGCTAATAGACCGGAAGCACTTTGGTAACGTTTTTCCGGTTGCTTCATTATCAGCTTCGCGACTATCTTGGCTAGCGTGAGCGGAATGCCGGGATTAAGATCGCTTGCCGGTGGACTCTCTTCGGCCAGATGAGAATGGATCAGCTCCAAAGGGTCGATAGAAAAGTAAGGCAGCCGTCCGGTCAACAGCTCGTAAAAAATGATGCCTAGCGAATACAAATCCGTAGAAAAATCGACCCGGTAATTGATACGTCCTGTCTGTTCCGGCGAAGTGTATGCGAGCGTGTGGCGAACGAATTCCGGATCATAAATAAAATGACTGACGTCGCGAATATCCAGGGGCGTGATGAAATCGGTCAAGCGTATCGTTAATGTACCCGATTGAACCAAAATATTATGGGGTTTGATTCCGCCGTGTGTAATACCGGAATCATGTATGGTTTGTAAGGTATCGGCCAGTGCGCATGCTATCGTCAGAAAGTCGCTCAGTTCTACGCTGTCCTGCTGTCCTAGCCATTGATTGAGGGGAATTCCGCTAAACCAAGGTTGGACGATAAAATGAATTTCTTCACTGCTTTCCAGTGCCAGTGGTGTGCAAACTCTTGGATCGTGCAGAACTTTCAAGCGTTCTATTTTATGTCTTAAATGTCGAGATTGGTTTTCCCAGCTTGATAATAACTTGAGGCATTTAATGACTAAGGGGTATTCAGGCACATGTTTGTGAAAGCCTTTATAAACATGGGCCTGCATGCTTTCCCCTAATTTTTCGGATAAGACGTAATGTTCCAAATGGGGAAATTTATCTACCGGCCGATTTGTCGTAACAAGCCCAAGCATTTGATTAACCAACTTTGAAAGTTGAAAATGAAAGCATAGTAAAGCGATTTTTTAGCTAAAACCAGCAGCAGCACTGTTTTATAATTGTGTTTTGACCGAATTTTTAAGGAGATGCCATGGCTGCCACCCCGTCCAATATGCTGCCTTTAGGCACAATCGCCCCTGATTTCAAATTGCCCGACACCGTGACCGGTGAACAATACACGCTGCAGGATTTGAAAGGCGCACAGGGCACTATCGTGATGTTTATTTGCAATCATTGTCCCTACGTAATGCATGTAAAACAGCAGCTGATTGCGATTGCCCAACAATACGCGACCTTGGGGATTTCCACGATCGCAATCAGCTCGAACGACATCGAAAATTATCCACAGGATGCGCCCGACAAGATGAAGGCGATGATGGCGGAGTGGGGAACCCCCTTTGCGGCTTATCTGTATGACGAATCTCAGGCTGTGGCCAGGGCTTACCGAGCGGCCTGCACGCCCGATATCTACCTGTTCGATGCCGATTTGGCCTGTGTCTATCGCGGACGTTTAGATGGCGCCACGCCAAAGAACGATATCCCGGTAACCGGAGAAGATCTGCGTAATGCATTGGACTGTTTGCTCGCCAAACAAGCAATCAATCCCGAGCAAATTCCAAGTATCGGCTGTAATATCAAATGGAAAGCCGAGGATGTGTAATTGATCGGTAAGCTGATGAAGCGGTTGCCGGTGGTTTTATCGATCGCAAGCCTATTTGCCTGCACTTCGGCCGGAACACCGCATAGGGAGATCGAAACGCATCGCTTGCATCATCTGGTCGTGGTTTGGTTGAAACAAGCAGGGGATGAGACCATCAGACGGCAATATATCGAAGCGAGTAGGCCGCTTGCGCATTTACCCGGCGTCTTGGCTTACGATATCGGCACTCCGGCCCTCATCAAACGCGGCCGTGCCAGCTCGGCTTTGGACGAGTCTTACGATATAGCCGTTGCAGCCGTATTTGAGAGCCCGGAATACTTCACCGCCTTTCTAAAAAATCCTGAATATCAGCAGGTCGCAATCAATGTGCTGCGGCCTTTGGTAGAAAAATATAAGGTTTACGATTTCGTCGAATAAAACCTAATCAGCCTAACTCGGATAATCGCTTAGAAACGGGCTTTTAAACTGAACAAAAGCGGCGTTCGCTAGACTAGCCTCTACGCCAATCGTGGTAACGCTTTAGCCATGTTAGTAGGTTTTGGGGGGCGTGATTGCGTTTCCAAACGCCGGCAGCGTATTTATTCGCTTCGGCGAAAGTCGGATAAATATGAATGGTTTGCAAAATCTTATTCAGACCGATGCCGTGCTTCATTGCCAGAACGAACTCTGCGATTAGGTCGCCGGCACGTTCTCCGGCGATCGTCACGCCGAGTATCTTGTCTTTACCCGGCCGAGTCAGCACTTTGACGAATCCGTGCGCTTCGCCGTCGGCGATTGCTCGATCCAAGTCGTCTATCCCGTATGTCGAAACCTCGTAGGCGATGCCTTGAGCTTGGGCGTCTTGCTCGTTTAGTCCGACCCGAGCGACCTCTGGATCGGTAAACGTCGCCCAGGGAATCACCGAATAATCGGTCCGAAATTGCTTGAACTGGCCGAACAATGCGTTTACCGCGGCATACCAAGCTTGGTGGGCCGCCGTGTGAGTAAATTGGTACGGGCCCGCCACGTCGCCGACTGCAAAGATATTGGGATAATTGGTTTGTTGAAAAGCGTTGGTATCAATGGTATTACGCGGAGATAAGCGAATGTTGAGGTCTTCAATGCCGTAACCTTGCACATTTGCGACGCGGCCGATGGCGACCAGGACTTGGTCGAAGGCGATCTTGACGGTTTCGCCCCCTGATTCGGCTAGAAGGACGTTTTCGGTTTCTTCCACGACGAATTGCTTTGCCATGTGATCGACACGCACGTCGATGCCTTCTAGGGTGAAACGGGCATGCACCAATTCCGATATCTCCGGATCTTCACGCAACAGGATACGCGGTGCCATTTCCACTAAGGTAACCCGACTGCCAAGCCTAGCGAAGGCTTGGGCCAATTCGCATCCGATCGGACCGCCGCCCAATACCAATAGACGGTTTGGCAACCGGCGCAGATTCCAAACCGTATCGGAAGTCAGGTATTCGATGAGATCCAGACCGGGTATCGGCGGTACGAACGGCCGCGCACCGGCGGCAATCACAATAGCGCGCGTTGTGATGGTCTTTAGGCCGGTAGGGGTGCTTACTTCCACGGCCCATGGCGATACGATTTTCGCCGTGCCTAGAATCACTTCGACGCCCAATTCGCGGTAACGCTCGACCGAATCATGCGGTTCGACCGACCTAATGATTTGCTGCACTCGCTGCATGATCGCGGCGAAGTCGAACTCGGCTTCAGCCTTATCGAAGCCGAATTCCGGCGCGCGTTTTATGTGTGACAGAAACTTGGCCGAACGGATGAGTGCTTTGGATGGCACGCAACCGCTGTACAGACAATCGCCGCCCATGCGATGTTTTTCGATCAGAGTAACTTTAGCCTTTACGCTTGCTGCGACGTAGGCCGATACCAAGCCGCCGGCACCGGCCCCGATCACCACAAGATTGTTGTCGAAACGGTTTGGTTTCGGCCAGCCTTTGTATATTCGACGTTGCTTGATAAATTCCAACATGAGGTTTGCGATTGGCAATTAGAACGAATAGACCGCGTACGGTTTAAAGCTTAATTTCGGCAGCTTCCAGCTCTAGTAGTTCCCGCAATTCGCCTCGCGTCGAATAATTGCAATTCCGACCTTGGCATTCAGCAGCACGCGCCGTCGGTTTTGTCGGTTTCGCTATTAGGCGTGCTTGCGCAATTGAACAAGCCGAAATGTCTGGATTTATCGCCCAATACCTGGAAATGATCGCTGTAACGACTTTCGGTCAACATGTCGGCGGTATTGCCGCATACTCTCAGCGGTCTGCCTGTCTCAAAATGATGGTGATCGTCTAATTCGAAGCTATGAGGGTGATGTTCGATGCTGCCCAGATATACCGCTACCTGACCGTAATCTTCGCAGCGATCTTCCAGCGGCATTTTGAAAGCCCTGACGGTGACCGAATTAAACTTGACCATGCCGATTTTGCCGAATACTTCGGGGTCATCCAGACTAATCGCATTCTGTTTTACTGCGCGCACGTCAGGACAACCGAGATTCTGCAGAATCCGCCTAAAGTCCTCCCAATACAGGGCGCCGCCTAGGCACTCGCCCAGTAATACCGGGTCTTGGCGCAGTTCCGGCGGTATACGGCGGTCGGCAAACACGTCGGAAAAGTACAGCTCGCCGCCCGGTTTCAACACCCGAAAAATTTCCGCCAACACGCGTGGTTTTTCCGGCGACAAATTGATCACGCAGTTGGACACCACCACATCGATGCTGTCGTCGGCGATGCCCACTGCCGCTAGATTTTCGATATGGCCGTGCAAAAAATCGATATTGGCATAACCAAACCGTCCGGCGTGCCATTCACGATGACGCACGGCGATTTCCAGTTGCTCGGGCGTCATGTCTATACCGATTACGCGGCCTCGGGGGCCAACCAACCTCGACAGCAGATAACAATCCCGGCCGGTGCCGCAGCCTAAATCCAGCACGGTTCTGCCGGCCAAAGCCGGTGGTAGCGGTGAACCGCAGCCATAAAAACGCTCCAGTACTTCCGGATGCAGTTCCGCCAGCAGAGGCTTTAAATAGCCGGGCATGGCATCTACGCTGCAGCAGGCGCTGGTTTTCAAGTCATTGCTGGATTGCAAAACTTGACTGTAGTAATGGCGCACTGATTCGTTTATTTCGACATTCGCGGTCATCGGGGCCTCCGAGTTTATATCGCTTGTTATTGTAGTTTACCGAACTGCGCGAGTTGCGATAGTCAATTGTGCAGCATGGACAGCGGCCGATCAAGCCATCGACGCCGAGATTAGGCGAGCTTAACCTGCTTCGGCCACCGTGCGAAATCATATTGATGCTTCAGGCCTTGCCTATTTGACGGTCAAGCGCTCATTGAACACGTCAATCGCCGCTATCTCGGTTCACGACCATGCTTGGGCCAGAACGGAAAGGACAAAATCAGAACGCAAAGCAACCACGTGACCAATTGAAAGTTTTGTAAGGTGTATCCCAAAGCAATCGGCAATCCTTCGCTCAGCTTAGGATGAGCCTGAATGAAATCATAGGCGGATAGGAAGCCATAGGTTTCGCCGGCTATTAACGCGATGATTCCAAAACTCATCAGATAGGCGATCGGGCGATCGAAACCGGTAAATCGGCTTTGGCCGATCAAGCATTCGAGATACCGATGTCGAGGCGAAATTCTGCGTCGGTTGATCCAAACGCAAGCGCTCAAACCCAAAATCCCGATGACCGGTATCGTGAATTGTTCGGTCGGGAAACTTAAATAGCGCCCATCGAACGCCAAGCAATAAGTTTTGTATATTGCTAAAACCGCAAAAAATAGATAGCCGTATCTAAGTCCGCTCATGACCCAAGGCGGCGTCTCTTCGTCGGCCGAAATCGCATGAAGACGATGGATGAGCAAAGCGGCTAATAGGCTATTCATGAGTATTAACAATATTGCGTATGTCCTTTGCCAGTCGCTGTAACTTGTCTGCCAAAGGAACTGCGCCAGATAGACCAAGCTGACACAGAATAGTTGAGCAACCGTCAAAAACACTAATAAACCCGGCAGCGATATCGGGCGTAATGACTTGAAATAAGCCGTTATGACCAACAGCCATAAGGCCGTCGCGTAGCCGAAGTGTAGGGTCCAGTTTGGGTTTTCGCTAACGGGACCGGTCAACGGAAAGACGGGGTCGCGGTTGATGTCGAACAAACCCCAGTTGGCGCCGACTACGCCTTCATGATGACTTTTCCAGGATTGATTAAAGGCTTCCACGATGTTGTAGTCGAAGCCGTGCCGGTTTGCAACTTGAATCAGACTGCGGATGAAGCGGGCTTCGTTGACGACGCTTGGAACCGCTCGTCCGCGTTGCCGTCCAATCGCGGGCCAGCCGGATTCGCCGATAACGATAGGTTTAACCACGCCCATTTCTCGCGCTTTTGCTTCGATCCGCTGAACGATTTTTTCCACATGTTCCGCCGCGTCGTCGATAGACACCGGTTCGTCTTCCCAGTAGGGCAGAATGTGGATGGTGATGAAATCGACTTCATTGAACAACTGGGGATATTGCATATAGCTGGACCAGACGTCTGCATACGATACCGGTTGTTTGACGGTCCGTTTGACCTTGCGGATATATCCCAGCAAACTGTCGATATCCATATCTTTGCGCAGCATTACTTCGTTTCCAACGATGATTCTTGTTACCTGATCCGGATGATCGTTCGCCGTTTTGATCAATGCATCGATTTCTAGCTGATTTTCGGACGCGCCGTCACCCAGCCAAGCCCCCAGCATGACATCGACACCGTGTTTACGGGCGTAGTCAGGAGTCGGTCCCATGCCGCCGCGTGCCGAATAGGTGCGGACGTTGTAAGTCTTATCCGCCAACAAAGCGAGATCGGCATCGATGTGTTCCGGTAATGGAAAGGTTTGCGTGATCGGACTAAAACCTTCGTAATATGGCGCAAACGATAAACTGCGCAGTTTTCCGGCGGGTACGTCAGGGCCTACATTCTGCGGTCGATTACTTAACCATGCGATAGTGCCATGAGCGACAACGACGCAGAGAACACAAAACAATATTTTGGCGGTTTGCATCATATGGGATCGGAAGGCCGATTTGACCTGGAAAGATAAAATGCCGGATTATACCTTCATAGCAGTAACAACAGGATTGGGAAAAAATAGTGCGCTAACAGGCTGTTGAAACTTGGCCATATACCTTCGGCTCCGGCGATCATTCAGGAGCGTCAACATTTTTCGGTAAATCTGAAATGGGGTCCCATCCGATTTCAGCGCGAAAAATTAGCTGGCAACTAATGCCTTCAGCGCCCCCGATTCGTCCGCGTCACCTCGTTCCGCTCCAGCAAGGGGATCGGAACATCGGCTCCACCTGACTTTTCTACAGGTGGTTCACAGGGGGTGAGAAACTTGGCGTCTGAAAACATCTTTTCATCATCGGTTTTTTAACAAGATGGAAGATAATGATAAACTGAAAATTCTTTAACAGATTGAGCCAGAAATGCACACTGAAGAATTACAGAAAAAACGACGAGAGCGTTTCGAATACGAAGGGCAGCTCTGGAGGCAGGAAGGGAAAAAACTTACCAATGTACGGACTTTTTATGTGGAGCTGTCTTTGGTATCGTTTTAGTAAATGTAATCCTTTCACCAGGCATTGATCATCGAAGCCACTCTGCGGAGTGGAGTTCATTAGTTGCATTTGTTGTAAGTTTTACAAGCGCAACTCCCAACGAATTGTTAAGGATAGGGTTGATGCGGTATATCCACCAAAAGAACTGTTTGGAGACAAAACTTAAGTGATTAACGTGTATTGTGCACCATGCGTGTACAACACCACCATTAGTAATGGTATCGAATAAAAAGAATTACTGAGCAGCCTGAAGTTTGCTGTCGGTCGAAGGAGTTTTATTTGGATTAGGGAAGAAAAAGTGTACTACATTGATCATCAAATTTGCTTCTAACTTATTGAAAATAAAGAAACATGTATGATGGTGCCGAGGAGAGGACTTGAACCTCCACGGGGTTACCCCCACTAGCACCTGAAGCTAGCGCGTCTACCAATTTCACCACCTCGGCTATTCCGCTTGCATCGCGGTAATCCGTGCTATTATACGAGGATGTTCATGTTTGTCAACTTTACCGAGTGTTTCGATTTGCCTGGTGTTGAAGGCACGCAAAGACCTGAGAAAAAGGTTGACAGACGATATTTCCCGAACGAAGACAGCTTCAACACGATTGGTTTCGAAAAAATAAGGAAATCCATTCTTAAGCGGGATTTTTCAGCATTTGCCGTGCAATCAGATTCCCCGTTTCAACCAAAGGATGAATCACGGAATTGGCGCCCAAACGCATTAGTTCATCATATTCGTCGTTGTCGTAACATAATGTGCCGATACTTCCTTCGAAGCCAAGATTCCTAAGTTGTGTAATTGCCGAACATCTCGATCCGAAATCCGGCATGGTAAGAATGATCCCGTTAACCTTATCAAGCTGCAATCCGTTCCACAGTTCGGAATCCTCGGAGTCGCCATAGATAACGCGGCGATTCAGCGCTAATTGCGATTCTACTACGATAGGATCCGCATCCAGTCCAAGCACTAGTTCATTCTCACTATGAAGGGCGGCATAGGCGGAAGCACCGGTGCGCCCCATGCCAACGATTAGCCATTCGGCCGCGCCGAACGAAATAGGCAGCCGGTCGAGGTGAATTAAGCGGTTCTTATTCTCGAAGCGGGTTAATATCGGCTCCAGCCAAGCGAACAGGGTATGCGAATAGCGGTTCAATGGTGCGGCGATCGCCAGCGAACCGGCGACCGCCAAACTGATCACCGATTTCCATTCTCGGCTCAAAAGACCGGAATCGACCACGGCATCGGTGGTAATCAAGGCAAATTCACTGTAAGTCGTTAATGCGAGCGAAGATACAAAGGCGGTGCGGGCGCGCAAACCGGCCAGGATAAAAAGAACAAAAAACACGCCGCCCTGCAAGGGGAGTGATGTTAACAATGTTAAGGCGGTTACTACTTGCTCGCGCCCAGGCAAACCGGTTAATCCGATTTCCAGGAAAAACGCCACCAGGAACAATTCTTTTAAGCTCCAAAGCCGGTAGCCGATCTCCTCCGACTTGTCGTGGCCGCCCAGCATAATACCGGTTAATAAGGCGCCGATGTCGGCGGAAATATCCATATGTTCGGCCAATTCGCCGCCGGCTAGGGCCATTGTGACACCCAGCAACATTTGCAGCTCGGCGCTACGGGTCGTTTTCAGCAATCGATGGGCGAGGGGGCGCAACAGTGGGATCAACAGCAAGCCGAACGCCCAGGGAGTAGGCTGATGTCCGTCAGTGAATGCCAACAACGCGATCGCAATCAGATCTTGCAGGATCAAAATGCTAATCACGTCTCGTCCATGAAAAGACGACAATTCGCCGTTGTCTTCCAATACCTTAATGGCCAACACCGTGCTCGAGAAAGCCAAACTGATGCCTAGAACCAGCCCGCCGGTTATTTGTTCATCCAGCCAAAAAAACACCAATGCGGAAACGCCGGTAACCACCAACAAGTGGCCGCCGCCAACGCTCAAAACTTCGCTCCGGATCAGGGTGCTGGGTTTTATTTTGAGACCTACGCTAAACAACAAAAATTCGATGCCGATATCCGCGAAGTCGGGCAGGGCGGTTAATGGCGTGACGCCTAGTGTATGCAACGCGTATCCCGCCATCAGATAACCCACCAATGGGGGGAGCAATAATTTGCTGACGACCATCCCCATTAAGTAAGCAGTGCCTATCCATATCAATTCGATCATAAATTTACGTCATCCAATCGTTAAACCGAGGCAAGAATAACCGTTGAATATCGGAAAATCACGATATTTGGCCAAACGCCCATTTATAAGTCGGATTTGACAGCCTCGGTGGATTGCGCCGGATGGAGGTAGATGCCTATCATTATTGCGACGCATAGCTGTCTGCTTCGTATAAAACTATTTGTTTCTATTTTTATGATAACTTTAGCCGATATAAAAAATCATCTAAAAGGGTAATATGTGCAAATACCGAAAATCGAGATATTTCCGAGACCTTCTTGCCGGCGTCTTTACTATGGCTGCTTGCCAATCGCAAGCCGACGAAGAACCTGTGCGCAATCAAGGGCCGGCCCCCGGAAACTCGTTTGTTAGCGTCAGTCCGAGTACAAATAAGCAAGAACGCTCATGTTCGGTTTACGTTCCTGCATATTCGCATATCTATTTGACGAAAAATCAAACGGCATCGCTTGGTATCACACTTAGTATTCGAAACGTCGACAGTCGCAGTAAAATCCATGTTACCCGGGTCGAGTATTACGATACTAACGGTGCGCTGACGGATGTTCTTGCTGGTGAATTGTTTGCATTGGAAGCCATGTCCACAGTTTCGTATGTCATTGATCAGCATGATATGCGCGGCGGCGTGGGGGCAAATTTTATCGTGCGCTGGACCGGGGCGAAACAAACTCATCCACCCATAATGGAGGCCGTGATGGTGGGGAGCGTCGGAACCAAAGGTTACAGTTTTTCTTCGCGAGGTGAGACCATATCGTGCAGTGAGAACGAATAACAATCGATTACATGCGTTTTGACAAGCTCAGCCGGATCAATACGAAATAATCATTGCGCATGGCTGCCGCCTTTACCTGTGAAATCAATCCAGTAGGTTAACTTGTACATTAACCAGCATGGATGGCATGGTCGCTTCGGGGCCTACGAAATGACCGGACACCGGAGGGATGGTTTCGGGATTACGAGCAACCGCTACGGCGATATGTCGATTCCCAGTGATTTCGCCGATCGTCGGGTCAAAACCTTGCCAGCCCATACCGGGAAGATACACTTCCGCCCATGCGTGAGTGGAGGCATTGCCGACTTCCGTCGCAGGCGCATGTAGATAGCCGCTGACGAAACGACTAGCCAGCCCAAGGTGGCGGCAGGCTTCAATAAACAACGTCGCATAGTCGCGACACGATCCGCTACCAAGCTGCAGCGTTTGTTCCGGACTTTGTACGCCGGCTTCTTCGCGCATTTGGTAACGAAACTGGGTGTGAATGGCCTGGTTGAGTTTCGATTGTAGACTTAAGGTTTCCATGCTTCTGGTCCGCAGTCCAATCCTCCCTAACCAACTCATTACCGCCGCCTGATCCTGCATGAACAAAGGCTTCTGAAACGCTGCCAGATCGATGCGTTCGCTTTCCTTATAAATGAATGGGTAATTCAGCGCGTATTCTTCGACGGAAAAATTTACGGGTGAATCTTCGTAATGTTGTATGACTACGTCGCTAGCGATTCTCAGTCGATTGGTGGCTTCTAGAAACTTGACAATGGCGAGTGAGTTATCGAATACGTCGCGGTACCATTTAATGTTGTAAGCAGGGCTGATGTCCAGGCGTGAAGATTCGATGCGTACGTCATGGCCTTCACGTGGCCGCAGCAATAATTGATGTTGTTTAAGGGTGACGACACTAGAAAAGATATATTCAGTGACGTGTCGTATGCGCAATCGATGCATAGGCTTACTCCGGCGGGCAGTCGAGTCGTTCTACGCCCACTGACATATGCATGGGTATGAGGGTGATGCCAAATTGCGTGAAGATAGCGACGTCGGCGGCATCGTGTCCGTACGCGACAATTATTCTGCCGCCCTGAAGAGAGGGTTGAGTGGGGTCAAATGTATACCAACGTCCGCCGATATACGCTTCAAACCATGCATGAAAATCCATGGGGTGCAGGCCGTGAAGATAACCTACCGCCATACGGGCCGGAATACATAAAGCTCGGCACAAGGCAATGCTGAGGTGAGCCAGTTCACGGCAAACACCTTCACGGGCTTGATTGACCTCTACCGCGGACATTTGAAAGTAGGGCGAATCCGGGTTGAAGCGGATATTATCTCGAACCCATTGGCTTACTTTGGCAACCTGATCATAACCTGGCCTGACGCCGTCAACAATTTCCTGTGCAAGCGTTATGAATCGGTCTGATTCACAATATCGGGTTGGTAGTAAATAAGTCAGCACTTCATTCGGCAAGTTTTGGACTTCGTGAAAAGGAGCACCCGGACAGGTTTCCGCTCGATCGGTCGTATGAATATCGGCACTGGTATTTATCCAAAATTGCCCGGGTGACGCAATTAAACGCTGGCAAAGATTTCCATAATCGTCGGTATATTCAGTGACCGGAACGGTTGGTTTCAGCATATACGATTCCCGCGCTACCCATTGATTCGTGCCGTTTCGTGGTCGCAGCATCAGAATAAACGGGGTTGGGACGCTAATTTCGAACGCAATTTCGCAACTAGTACGCAGCCACATTACAGTGTTTTCCCCTTTCTCCGGTTCAGAGAGGCTTTAATTAAACAAAAAAAGGGCCTCATGGCCCTTTCTAATGCGCTGTTTCGAGCGAGGCTCGATTATTCGCTATCGGCGTCTTTCATGCTCAGACGCACCCGGCCTTGGCGATCGATTTCCAATACCTTGACCCGAACTATATCGCCTTCCGACAGCTTGTCGCTGACTTTTTCGACACGCTCTTCGGAGATTTGAGAAATGTGAACCAAGCCATCTTTACCAGGCAGAATGGTGACAAACGCGCCGAAATCCATCAAACGCACCACTTTGCCTTCATAGGTTTTTCCGACTTCAACCTCGGCCGTGATTTCCTCTATCATGCGGCGCGCTTCCTCGCCGGCAGCTTTATCGACAGAGGCGATATTGACGATACCGTCGTCGGTCAAATCGATGCTGGCACCGGTTTGCTCGGTAATCGCGCGTATCGTCACGCCACCTTTGCCTATGACTTCGCGAATTTTGGCCGGGTCGATCTTGAAGGAGATGATGCGCGGCGCGAAGTCGGACATTTGCTCGCGGCTAGCCGACAGCGCTTTGTTCATTTCGCCCAGGATGTGCAAGCGGCCTTGTTTAGCTTGCTCCAGGGCGACTTTCATGATTTCCGGCGTAATGCCGTCTATCTTGATGTCCATTTGCAGTGCGGTGACGCCATGTTCCGAGCCGGCGACTTTAAAGTCCATATCGCCCAAATGGTCCTCATCGCCCAAGATGTCGGACAATACCGCAAATTGGTCGCCTTCCTTAATCAGGCCCATCGCAATGCCCGCCACCGGGGCTTTCAACGGAACGCCGGCATCCATCAACGCCAAACTACTACCGCAGACTGAAGCCATGGAGCTTGAGCCATTGGATTCGGTGATCTCGGAAACCACGCGGAGGACATATGGAAATTCGGCAATAGTCGGCAATACCGCTTTCACGCCGCGTTTTGCCAAACGACCGTGACCGATTTCTCGGCGTTTCGGCGAACCGACGCGGCCGGTTTCACCCACGCTGAAAGGCGGGAAGTTGTAATGCAGCATGAAGCTGTCTTTGTATTCACCCGCTAAGGCATCGATTACTTGCGCGTCGCGTTCGGTACCCAATGTAGCCACGACCATGGCTTGAGTTTCGCCGCGAGTGAAAAGGGCGGAGCCGTGGGTTCTAGGCAATACGCCGGTCCGAATCGTGATCGGTCTGACGGTGGTCAGGTCACGGCCGTCTATACGTTTGCGCTCGTTTAAAATCGCCTCGCGAACGATGTTATATTCCAAATCCTCGATAACATTGCGAACATCGGATTCGGCATGTTGTTCGTCCGCAGTCAGTTTATCGACGACGGCCGTGCGAATAGCGCTCAAGGTGTCTTGACGCAGCAATTTTTCCGGAATTTGATAGGCCGCTTTGATATTAACTTCGGCTTCAGCGGCAACTGCCGCTTTTAAGCTTGTATCGGCTTCCGGCGCGGCCCAGTTCATAGGCGGCGTCGCCACTTCGGCGGCAAATTCGTTAATAGCGTTGATGGCGACTTGCATTTGCTCATGCCCGAACAATACGGCGCCCAGCATGATTTCTTCCGACAGCAATTCAGCCTCGGATTCCACCATCAATACAGCTTTTTGAGTACCGGCTACGACCAACTCCAGTTGAGATTCTTTCAATGCCGGCAACGATGGGTTCAGCAAATATTGACCGTCTTTATAGCCGACGCAAGCCGCACCGAGAGGGCCATTGAACGGCAACCCGGAGATCGCCAGCGCCGCGGAGGCTCCGATAATAGCCGGAACTTGGGTATCAATTTCCGGATTCAGCGAAATAACGGTGGCGATAATTTGGACTTCGTTAGTAAAACCTTCAGGAAATAGCGGTCGAATTGGTCGGTCGATCAGACGCGAGGTCAGGGTTTCGTTTTCGCTCGGACGGCCTTCGCGTTTAAAAAAACCGCCGGGAATTTTGCCGGCGGCAAAGGCTTTTTCTTGATAGTCCACCGTCAATGGGAAAAAGTCGCCGCCGCTGCCTTCTTTTTTACCGACTACAGTGACCAACAATGTTGTACCCTCGACATCGATCATCACCGCGCCGTTGGCTTGGCGGGCAACTTCGCCCGTTTCTAAAGTGACGAGACGATCGCCGTATTGAAATTGTTTCCTAATAGGATTCACTATGAGGTTCCTTTGTTTGAAAGGTTGTGCTTAAAATCTTACTATACATAATAGAAACGGCACATGAAGTGCCGTTTCTTTGAATGCGTTACTTCCGGATGCCCAAACGCTCAATTAAAGAACGGTAGCGCGCCACGTCCTTATTTTTCAAATAGTCCAGCAGTTTGCGGCGTTGATTCACCATGCGCAACAAGCCACGACGAGAGTGGTTGTCTTTTTTATGCGCTGCAAAGTGCGGCGTCAGTTGATTGATATTGTGGGTCAACAAAGCAACTTGCACTTCGGTAGAACCGGTGTCTGATTCAGACAAACGATATTCTTCGACAATTGCTTGTTTTTGTGCTGCAGATAATGCCATTCTTTTTAATCCCTATCGATTAATTGTGTTAAAAAATGCCATCGAAAAAATGATGGCGGGTTACATCGCTACCGCTATAGGGTGCAGGAGCAAATGATTTTTTCCGAATCTTCAAATCGCTTGATTATTCAGATTAAATAACTTCTTGGGCGCTAGTTTATCATTCAAAAGGATTTCACCCAAGCCTAAAAAAGTGTCCTGGCTATACATGCGTACAGCGCCCGGATGATGGCCTCGAACGTGAATTTGTCGGCCATGGTGAATATTGACTGCTTGCTCTGGCGACAGACTGATTGCCGGCATGTTTTTCAGCGGTGCATCAACCGGGATCAAGCAACCCGTCAATTCGGTTTCAGTCATCGCCCGCAGTTGTTCCCAAGTGTAGGCTTGATCGATGGCAAATAGGCCGGCAGCAGTACGGCGCAGTGCCGTGACCGTCGCGCAACAGCCCATCGCCTGCCCGATGTCCTCGGCCAGCGAGCGGATATAAGTGCCTTTCGAACAGATGACATCCAGTGTGACGGATGCGGGCTCGAAACCGAGTAGATTAATTGCGTAGATCGTGATGCCGCGCGGCTGGCGGTCGACAGTTTTGCCTTCCCTAGCCAATTCGTATAGCTTTTTACCCTGGTGTTTTAAGGCTGAATACATTGGCGGTACTTGGCTAATAAGGCCGATAAATTGTCGCAGGCAAGTCACCAGTTCTGCCTCGGAAAAACGCGGTACGGGAAGCTCCTTGATGATACGGCCTTCGCTGTCACCCGTATCGGTCATCACGCCTAAACGCAAGGTCACCTGGTAACGCTTATCGTCATCAAGCATCAGTCCGGAAACTTTAGTCGCTTCGCCGAAACATAACGGCAATACGCCGGTCGCCAGAGGATCCAGACTACCGGTGTGGCCCGCTTTGTTGGCATTGAATAGGCCTCTGATTTCTTGCAAGGCCTTGTTTGAAGATACGCCCAAGCGTTTATCGAGCAGCACGATGCCGTGGACATCGCGCCCGGACTTGCGTTTAGCCATCAGTCTTTCGGTAGCGGTTTATCAGTGATTGATTCCGTGGTTTCGCAATGTCCCACATCTTTGCGGTCGCTCACATTTTTTAGCAACTCCGCCACCCGCATACCGGTATCGAACGAGCTATCGTAATAAAAATGGAGTTCCGAAATGTGGCGCAGGCGCATTCGTTTTGCCAACTCGTGGCGGATGAACGGCGCCATGTCGGTTAGCGCCTCGATATTGGCTTTCTTGCCGGCCTCGTCCGCATTCAGCACAGTGACATAGATTTTGGCGACAGCCAGATCCTTGGACAATACCACCTCGTTGACGGTGATAAAGCCCAATCGAGGATCATGCACGTCGCGTTGTAATATCGTCGCCAGCTCTTTTTGCATCTCGGATGCGACACGCTGGCTACGGCCAAACTCTCTTGCCATGTTTAGATTTCCCGTTTAACTTCCACGCGCTCGAAGACTTCGATTTGGTCGCCGACTTTGACGTCGTTGTAATTTTTAACGCCGATGCCGCATTCCATACCCATTTTGACTTCGTTGACGTCGTCTTTGAATCGGCGTAACGATTCCAATTGACCTTCGAATATGACCACATTTTCCCGCAATACCCTGATCGGCAGATTGCGTTTAACATAGCCATCGATGACCATGCAGCCCGCAATCGCGCCGAATTTCGGCGAGCGGAACACATCGCGCACTTCAGCCAAACCGACGATTTTTTCTTGAATTTCGGGGGCCAACATGCCGCTAATCGCGCGCTTGACTTCATCGATAGCGTCATAAATTACGCTGTAATAATGCAGATCGATCTCTTTTTCTTCGATTAACTTACGAGCAACTGCGTCGGCGCGGACATTGAAACCGATCAAGATCGCGCTCGACGCGAGAGCCAAGTTGGCGTCGCCTTCGTTGATGCCGCCTACGCCGCCGTAAATGCATTTAACTTGCACTTCGTCGGTCGACAATTTAACCAGCGATTCTCGCAAGGCTTCCAAACTGCCCTGAACGTCTGTTTTAATCACCAGATTTAAGCTGGCCGTTTCGCCGGCGGACATTTTGGAGAATACATCGTCCAGCTTGGAGGCTTGGGCGGCAGCTTGGCGGCTGGATCTTTTGCGTTCCTCGCGGTGTGCCGCAAGCTCCCTCGCCACACGTTCATTTTGCACGATCAAGAATTCGTCACCGGCATCCGGCGTGCCGGAAAGACCCAAGATTTCCACCGGAGTACTCGGGCCTGCGGTTTTGATCGCATGCGCATTTTCGTCGAACATGGCCCGGATACGGCCGTACTCATGCCCGCATAACACGAATTCACCTTTGTTTAACGTACCTTGTTGAACGAGGATGGTCGCGACGGCACCGCGGCCTTTATCTAAACGCGATTCGATACAAACGCCCGATGCAGTACCTTCTTTTGCGGCTTTTAGCTCCAACACCTCAGCTTGTACGATCAGTGATTCGATCAAATCGTCGATGCCGACGCCGGTTTTCGCCGAAACCTTAAGGAATTGCACGTCGCCGCCCCATTCTTCGGGTACTACATTCAAACTGGCAAGTTCCTGCATCACACGGTCAGGATTAGCCTCAGGTTTATCAATTTTATTCAGCGCTACGATGATGGGCACATTGGCGGCGCGCGCATGTTCGATCGCTTCTTTGGTCTGGGGCATTACGCCGTCATCGGCAGCAACAACCACGATAACGATATCCGTCACTTCGGCGCCACGGGCCCGCATTGCGGTAAAGGCCGCGTGACCGGGCGTATCCAGGAAAGTCACGGCGCCATGGTCGGTTTTGACTTGATATGCGCCGATATGCTGGGTGATGCCCCCGGCTTCGCCCGCGGCAACTCTGGTTTTCCGAATGTAATCGAGCAGCGAGGTTTTGCCGTGATCGACGTGCCCCATGATGGTAACGATAGGCGCCCGAGGAGACAATTTACGCTCGTCGGTGTCGCCTACCGCTTCGGCCAACATCTCCTGTTCGAAATCGTCTTCGCTTTGCATAATCGCGCTATGTCCCATCTCTTCAACCAGAATCACGGCAGTTTCCTGATCGATGGGTTGGTTGATGGTGGTCATGATACCTAGTTTCATCAGCTGCTTGATGACCTCGGCAGCCTTGATGTTCATTTTTGCAGCCAGATCGGAAACGATGATCGTTTCAGGGATCCTCACTTCCAGTTTAGACGGTGCGATCGGTTTTTCGAATTTGTGCTTGTTAGTCTGTAACTCGATTTCAAATTCCGGTTTCTCGCGCCGTTGAGCTTTGCCTTTTTTGCCTTTTCCGCCGCGACGGCCGCCGGCATCGCCGCTATCAAAGCCTATGTCCGGAGCAGGGCCGCGGCTAGGCTTGAATTCCTGCTTCTTTTTATGCAACGTTTGCTGCTGCTTCGCTTCCGCCGCCTTACGCACTTTTTCCGCGTTTCGTTCCACGGCGGCTTCCAGGCGGCGCTGTTTTTCAAGCTCTAGAAGCTCGTCCTCGTTAAGTTTTGACTGGGCAGGCTCGATTGATTTTTCGACTTTTTCTTCGGTTCGGGTCGGTCCGGATTCCGGAGTTGCTTCAGTCGGTTTAATTTTAATTTCGACGGGTTCTTTTGCTATTGTGGTTTCCGCGGTCTGAACTCCCGTGGCTTTTTCGGCTTTCCCTTTTGTTTTGAGAATGGCAGCCTCCGCTTCGGCTTGCGCTTTTAACTCCGCTTCGTGTTGGAGACGCTTTTCTTCTTCCACGTCTCTTAGATGCTTTTGCTTTTCCAGTTCGGCTAGCGCCTGTCTAGCTCGCTCCGCTTCTTTTTGCTCGTCGCTAACCGAAGCTTCGCTACGTTTAATATAGGTTTTTTGTTTGCGGACTTCCACGCTCACCGTTTTTGCACCGGTGCCGGGAGCGGTTGATTGACGTAATTCGGTTTTGGTGCTGCGTTTTAAAGTAATACGTTTCGGGGCGGCGCCTTCCCGGTCGGCATCCGCTTTACCGTGGCGTTTGCGCAAATGTGCCAGCAATTTGACTTTCTCTTCATCGGTAATGATGTCGTCTGGGTGAGTGGCAGTCAAACCCGCTTCCGTGAGTTGCTCCAAGAAACGTTCCAGCGGAATACCCACAACCTCTGCCAATGCCCGTACTGTTTTATCGCTCATAGTATCCTCCTATATTAGCCCTTATCCTCTGCGAACCATGATTCGCGGGCTTTCATAATTAGTTTGCCGGCACGATCTTCGTCCATTCCGGCAAATTCGATAATGTCGTCAATGGATTGCTCGGCTAAATCGTCCAAGGTCACTATGCCTTTAGCTGCCATTTCATGAGCCAGGGTGTCGTCCATTCCTTCCATCGCCAATAACTCAGAGCTAGGCTCCGATGTTTCGATCTGTTCCTCGGAAGCGATCGCTTTAATTAACAGTGCGTCTTTAGCGCGGCTGCGTAGCGCTTCAACCAGCTCCTCATCGAAGCCTTCTATTTCAAGCATTTCGTCGACCGGAATATAGGCGATTTCTTCGATATTATTCAGCCCGACTTCAACCAATACGTCGGCGATTTCTTCATCGACATCCAATAGCCTCATGAATTCTTGCTTGGCTTTGGCGGCGTTTTCGTCCAGATTTTTATCGACTTGCGACGCATCCAGAATATTGAGTTCCCAGCCGGTCAGCTCGGATGCCAGACGCACGTTTTGTCCGCCGCGGCCGATTGCTTGCGACAAGCTATCGGTCGTAACGGCAACGTCCATACTGTGTTTGTCTTCGTCAACTACGATGGATTGTATTTCCGCCGGCGCCATCGCATTGATGACGAATTGAGCCTCATTAGGATTCCAAAGAATGATATCCACCCGTTCGCCCGCTAATTCGTTGGATATGGCTTGTACTCTGGAGCCGCGCATGCCGACGCAAGCGCCGACGGGATCCAGGCGAGGGTCGTTCGCCTTGACGGCGATCTTAGCGCGAGACCCCGGGTCCCGGGCGGCGGCAATAATATCGATCAAGCCTTCGCCGACTTCGGGCACTTCCAGGCGGAACAGGGCGATAAGTAATTCCGGAGCCGTCCGGCTGACGAATAGTTGAGGACCGCGCGGTTCGGAGCGCACTGCCTTCAAATAACCGCGAACCCGGTCGCCCATGCGTATAGGCTCCTTCGGAATCATATCTTCGCGCGCGATGTAGGCCTCGACATGGCCGCCGAGGTCCAGATAAACGTTGCCTTTTTCTACGCGTTTAACTACGCCGGTAATCAGTTCACCTACTCGATGCTGGTACGCTTCCACGATCTTACGACGTTCGGCCTCTCGCACTTTTTGGATAATGACTTGTTTGGCCGTTTGGGCCGCAATTCGGCAAAACTCGACGGATTCGATTTCTTCTTCAATGAAATCGCCGGGCGCTATTTCCGGGTTGTCCAGTTTGGCCACATCCGATAAGACTTGCCAACTCGGGAACTCAACGTCGCCATTGATATCGGGATTGGCTTCCACCACCAGCCAACGCCGGTAGGTTTTGTAATCGCCGGTTTGACGATTGATCGCCACGCGCACTCTGACCGGATTGTCGTATCGTTTGACGGTTGCTGCTTCCAAGGCGGATTCAATGGCCTGAAAGATGATTTCCTTGTCGATTTCTTTTTCGTTAGCAAAAACATCCGCTACCAATAGAATTTCTTTATTTGCCACTGCGGCCTCCTTTTTTGAGTAAATATTCCGGTGCTAAGCGTGCCTTGCTCATTGCTTGAAAAGGAACCTTGATTGTTCGTTCGCCTTCCTGCAACACTACGTTTTCACCTTCAACTGCCTGAATCAGGCCGGTTATTTTTCGGCGGCTTTCGATCGGCTTGAACAAATGTACTGAAACCGTGCTGCCAATGAATCTTTCAAACTGGCTGAGTTTAAAAAACGGCCGGTCTTCACCCGGCGAAGAAATCTCTAATTGATATTCGCCTTGAATAGGGTCTTCTACATCAAGCATACCGCTAAGTTGATGACTGACTTTGGTGCAGTCGTCCAATAGAATGCCGTTTTCGCTATCGATATAAACCCGCAGCATTCCGTGTTTAGGATGGGGGTTATATTCAATCCCCACGCACTCGTAACCCAGGCCTTCAACAATAGGCTCGATCAGTTCTACCAAATGCTCCGGTGCCTGTTTCATTTTCGCCTTGCCTTCGCTGACACAAAAAAAAAGAGCCTCAGGCTCTTCCATAAACATTCGTTAAACCGGCGGCTTATGAAAGCCCTTAAAAGAAAAAACCCCATAAATGGGGCTCTTAAAAAAACCGGAAAAAGCGTGGTGCCCAAGGACAGAATCGAACTGTCGACACGAGGATTTTCAGTCCTCTGCTCTACCGACTGAGCTACCTGGGCATACAGTGCTTTTTGTTAACCTTACGTCGCTAACTATCCGACCATTATACTCAATTATCGATGTAAAACAATTCAAATATTTTTCTAAATTTCTGACAACCTTGTCGGTAGGACCTAAAACATAGACGCACAGACTTCGATTGCCGAACTTGAGATCGCTTTCGATCGGCTCAACCGCGAAGTTTAAGCGACCGTTCCGCCAAGATTCATAACCACAAGGTTAAGAATCGTCTACCGCTGCCGCAATCGCTTGTAATCGAGACAGGACGGTTTGAAACGATTCGAGGTCATCTGCGCGTACGGTAGCATGAGCGACCTTGCGGCCCTTTCGAGGGGCTTTGTCGTACAAATGCAAATGGACGCCGTTCATGCTCAATAACCCAGCGACATCCGGCAATCCGCCTATGAAGTTGACCATCGCCGCGTGGCCGCGGGTTCGGGTCGCGCCTAACGGCAGATCGAGGACCGCACGTAAATGGTTTTCGAACTGACTGGTCTCTGATCCCTCTATGCTCCAATGCCCCGAATTATGCACGCGCGGAGCGAATTCGTTGGCCAGTAGCTTGCCGTCCACGTCAAACAATTCCAGTGCTATGGTGCCGACGTAATTCAGCTTTTCCATCAACCGGCGCACATAGTCTTCGGCCATAGCTTGCTCCGCGTCGTCGGGGCAGGCCGTGGCGACCCTTAGAATACCACCGGC
The DNA here is from genome assembly GCF_054172045.1 of Methylomonas sp. MgM2. Classification (NCBI taxonomy): domain Bacteria; kingdom Pseudomonadati; phylum Pseudomonadota; class Gammaproteobacteria; order Methylococcales; family Methylococcaceae; genus Methylomonas; species Methylomonas sp. MgM2. Next base: position 67,252 of record NZ_JBSYXO010000004.1, read on the forward strand.
ATGCTTGTTTTCCGATAAGGGATAAAAAGCGATGTCGCCCGTCGGACGGCGTGAAGCGATAATGGAGACTTCACGCCGGAACGGTACAAAGCCTTCTACGATGGACGGCATGTCTTGCATGGCCTCCCAAGCCGATTTCAATTCCGCGTCGGTTTTCACAACTACCTGACCTTTACCGTCGTAACCCATACGCCGGCTTTTCAATATTGCCGGTAAGCCGATCGTCGATATGGCTTTTTGCAAGTCTTCCAAGTTATCGACAGGGACGTAGGGAGCAGTGTCTATGCCGAGCTCATTGAAAAAATTTTTCTCGAGCAAGCGATCTTGCGCGACGGCCAAGGCTTGAGCGGGCGGATAGACCCTGGTATGGCTGGACAAAAATTCCGCGACATGTGCGGGTACATTTTCGAACTCATAAGTCACTACATCGGCTTTATCGGCTAATTGCGCCAACAGATCAAGGTCATCGTAAGCGCCCAGTAAATGTTCGCTAAGGCCGGCGGCGCCGGCGTTCGGGTCCGGATCCAGTACGATGAACTTCAAACCTAAAGGATATCCCGCAAGCGCGATCATTCTGGCCAGTTGGCCGCCACCCAAAATACCGACTTTCATGGTTGTACCTGTCGTGGGTCCGGGTTTGAGTTGACGTTATCGGTTTGTTGCTGCCGATAAGAGTTCAGAGCCGGACGATATTGCGGATGTTTGTTACCGATAATGGCTGCAGCCAGCAGCGCTGCATTGATTGCACCGGCTTTCCCGATTGCCAGGGTGCCGACCGGAATGCCGGCAGGCATTTGGACGATAGATAACAAAGAATCCATGCCGTTCAAGGCCTTGGACTGTACGGGTACGCCCAATACGGGCACCGTGGTTTTGGCGGCAGTCATGCCGGGTAGGTGGGCTGCGCCGCCAGCTCCTGCAATAATGACCTCCAGGCCTTTGCGTTCAGCGCTTTCGGCATACTGAAATAGCTTGTCCGGCGTCCGATGCGCCGATACCACCTCCACTTCATGCGGTATCTCAAGGTGCTCCAGGGTTTGCGCGGCATGTTGCATGGTTTCCCAATCGGAAGTGGAGCCCATGATGATGCCAATCAATGCGGTCATGAAAAAAATCTCCGATATTAATCGTTGCTGTAAAACTGAAGAATTATCGCATAAAAACACCGGTGTTCTGTGTCACCGAATTATTATAAAACGTTCATTTGCTGATAAAATGATCGGCCTTTTAAATGGAGTCTGACGAAATTCGATGGAAAATAGCCAACAAATCGGGCTTGAGGTTGTCGATTTATCGTGTAGTAGAGACGATAGACTGTTGTTTTTAAGCCTGAGTTTTACGCTACGACCGGGTGGTGTTTTATTGTTGGAAGGCAGCAACGGTAGCGGCAAAACCACTTTATTACGAACCCTGTGCGGTTTTAGGGAAGCCGATAGCGGACAGATTTTTTGGTTCGGTAAACCGGTTGCCGAAAGTCATTATTTCGCGAATATGGCTTACGTCGGACATGCCGACGGCATTAAAAAAGAGCTGACGGTCCTGGAAAATCTACGCTTCTCCTTGGCTTTGAGCCGTCCCGGCAAGCATTCCATCGAGGATGCCCTGCAGAAAGTGCAACTGGCCGGATATGACGACAATCCCGTGCAAACACTGTCGGCCGGGCAAAAGCGCCGTCTGTCGCTAGCCAAACTATTGATCACCGACCCCTTGTTATGGATACTTGACGAGCCGTTCACCTCATTGGATAAACAAGGCATAACCTTAATTGAAAACTTGATCGATGCTCATGTCAAACAGGGCGGCATGGTGATTTTGACGTCGCACCATGATTTAAACTTTCCGCATACCTGCCTGCAACGCATTCATTTGGACTCATGTCGTTAACACAAGCTTTTTTTGCGATCATACGCCGCGATTTGCTGCTGGCTTTCAGGCGCCGCGCCGAAATGGCCAATCCTTTGCTGTTCTTCGTGTTGGTGGTCACCTTGTTTCCGTTGGCGGTCGGAGCACAGCCGAATTTATTGCAAGCGATGGCGCCCGGGGTGATTTGGGTTTCGGCTTTGTTGGCGACTTTATTGTCGCTGGACGGTCTGTTCAGATCGGATTTCGATGACGGCTCTCTGGAACAACTGATATTGAGTCCGCATCCGATGTCGATCCTGGTTTTGGGTAAAGTATTGGCGCATTGGCTTGTCACGGGTTTGCCGTTGATATTGATCGCGCCGTTGTTGGCCTTATTTCTGGGCTTGCCCGACGCGGCAATGTCGACCTTGTGGCTGACCTTGATTTTGGGAACGCCGGTTTTAAGTTTGATCGGTGCGATTGGGGTAGCTTTGACGGTGGGTTTGCGCCGTGGCGGCATGATTTTGTCGCTATTAGTGCTGCCCCTATATATTCCGGTACTCATTTTTGCCAGCGGCGCGGTGGATAGAGCCGCTACAGGTTTGCCGGTCTCGGCGCAAATTAATATTTTATTAGCCATGTTGTGCTCGGCATTAGTGTTGACGCCATTACCGACTGCGGCGGCATTAAAAATGAGTGTGAACTAGCCTCAACATTGTATAAAGAAGTCTATGTCTATCATCCCAGCTCCAGTTTCCAGATTTTTTCACCGCACGGCCTCGTCGCCGCATTTTTACGCGTTGGCGGACAAGTTCATCCCGTGGCTGACGGTATTGTTTTTACTGCTATTGATTCCCGGCTTATACGGCGGCTTGGTGATGGCGCCGGCCGATTACCAGCAAGGCGATAGTTACCGCATCATTTATATCCATGTGCCCGCGGCCTGGATGTCCTTATTCATTTATGTGCTGATGGCGGTCATGGGGGCTATTGCCCTGGTCTGGCACATGAAGTTGGCGGAAGTGATGTTGGTTGCCAGCGCTCCTATAGGTGCCGGTTTTACCTTTATCGCATTGGTAACGGGTTCGTTATGGGGTAAGCCGATGTGGGGCACCTGGTGGGTATGGGACGCGCGGCTGACTTCGGAACTTATCCTGCTGTTTTTGTATCTGGGAGTGACCAGTTTATATGGTGCAATCGAGGACAAACGCAGTGCAGCCCGCGCCGTATCGATTCTGGCGCTGGTCGGCGTCGTGAATATTCCTATCATTCATTATTCGGTGGAATGGTGGAATACGCTGCATCAAGGGGCAACGGTCAGCAAAATCGACAAACCCTCCATTCATATCAGTATGCTGATTCCTCTACTGTTGATGGCCTTTGCGTTTAAAGTGTATTACGCGATTGCCGTATTGCAAGCCGCCAAATTGGAGTTATTAAGAAGAGAGGCCTCCGCGCAGTGGGTCAAAACCTTGTTGGAGAAAAAAGCATGACATTGGAAAGTTTTTTAAACATGGGCGGTTACGCCTTTTATGTCTGGACTTCCTACGGTATCACCACAGCGGTGCTGCTATGGAATTTGTTTGCGCCCATCGTGCAACGCAAACATTTGCTCAGACAGTTAGCCCTGAAACAAAAACGCACACAACGATGAAACCGCACCGTAGACAACGATTGATTTTGATTGGTCTGATGCTGGCCGGTATCGGCCTAGCCGCTACTTTTGCATTGAAGGCCTTCAATGAAAACCTGATGTACTTTTTTTCCACGACCGACGTGGCGGAAGGCAAGGCGCCCAAGGATACCTTGTTTAGATTGGGCGGCATGGTCGTCAAAGGGAGTGTGGAACGCCCCGGAAAAGATCTTTTGGTCCGCTTCAAACTCAGCGATTTCAGCAAAGAAGTCACGGTCGAATATAGCGGACTCTTGCCGGATTTGTTTAGGGAAGGGCAGGGCATTGTCGCCAAAGGCCGGTTGGACGACCATGGCGTATTCGTTGCCGAGGAAGTCTTGGCCAAGCATGACGAAAATTACATGCCGCCGGAAGTGGCCGATAGCCTGAAGAAATCGCAGGAGGGACCATGATCCCCGAAATCGGTCAATTTTCGTTGATATTGGCATTATGCATGGCGTTGGTGCAAGGTGTGCTGCCTTTTATCGGCGCGTCTAAAGGCATAGCCGGCTGGGTGCGGGTGGCAAAGTCGGCCGCACTTGGGCAATTGCTATTCATGGCGCTGGCTTATGCGTGTTTGACCTACAGTTTTATCGTGCATGACTTTTCCGTGGCCTATGTCGCGCAAAATTCCAACACCGCATTGCCGTTTTTATATTTGATTTCCGGGGTGTGGGGCGCGCATGAAGGTTCGTTGTTGTTATGGGCTTTGACCTTGTCTATTTGGACCGGTCTGGTCGCCTTGCTGAGCAAACATATCCCGGATGCAACCCGCGCTCGGGTGTTAGGCGTAATGGGTTTGGTGGCGGTTGGCTTTATCTTATTCTTGCTGTTTACTTCCAATCCCTTCGATCGCTTGTTTCCGGCGCCTGCCGAAGGCCGCGATTTAAATCCCTTGTTGCAAGACCCCGGTTTGGCAATTCATCCACCCATGCTGTACATGGGCTATGTCGGCTTTTCGGTCGCTTTCGCGTTTTCGATTGCCGCGTTGATCGAAGGCAAATTGGACGCAGCCTGGGCGCGCTGGTCGCGGCCTTGGACCAGCGTGGCCTGGCTGTTCCTGACTTTGGGCATCACGCTGGGCAGCTGGTGGGCCTATTACGAACTGGGCTGGGGCGGCTGGTGGTTCTGGGACCCGGTGGAAAACGCCTCGTTCATGCCTTGGCTGGTCGGCACTGCCTTGATTCATTCCTTGGCGGCGACCGAGAAACGCGGCGTATTCAAAACCTGGACCGTGCTGTTGGCAATCTTCGCTTTTTCATTGAGCCTGCTTGGCACCTTTCTAGTGCGTTCCGGCGTACTGACCTCGGTCCATGCCTTCGCCAGCGATCCGACCCGCGGCGTGTTCATTTTAGTGTTCTTGGCCGTGGTGGTCGGTGGTTCTTTATTGCTGTATGCGATTCGCGCGCCGGAAGTGAAAAGCAGCACCCGCTTTGAGTTGGTCTCGCGCGAATCGGTGCTGCTAATCAACAATGTATTATTGGTCGTGACGGCGGCCAGCATATTGCTGGGCACCTTATATCCACTGGTAATCGATGCGCTTGGTCTCGGTAAATTGTCTGTCGGGCCTCCTTATTTTAATTCCGTATTCATTCCGCTGATGGCCCCGCTGGCGATTGTAGTCGGCTTCGGCGTGTTGCTGCATTGGAAGCGTGACGACATTAAGGCGCTCGGCGGTAGGATTTGGCTACTAGGCCTAGCATGCGTCATCGTCGCAGCGCTGGTGCCGCTTACAATGCCTTCGTATTCAACGGCGGCTGTCATAGGTTTGAGTTTGGCGTTTTGGACATTGGCCGTTTCCGCCATAGCCTTTAAACAGAGAATACAAATCTGGTCGTTGGACCGTCTGACAAAAATCCCGGCCGGCTTTTACGGCATGACGATCGCTCACATCGGTATTTCGGTGTTTGTGGTTGGCATAACGCTGACGTCGACTTACAGCATCGAACGTGACGTGCGTATGGCGCCGGGCGATACGCTGGATGTGTCCGGCTATCGGTTTCATTTTCACGGCGTGCAATTAACCGAAGGTCCGAATTACACGGCGCAACAGGGCGCTTTAACAGTAACCCGCGACGGACAAACGGTAGCCGAGCTGCACCCGCAAAAGCGCGTATATCGGGTGCAAAAAATGCCGATGACCGAAGCGGCCATCGATGCGGGCGTATTTAGAGATTTGTTCGTTGCAATCGGCGAACCGCTGGGCGAGGGCGGTGCTTGGGCTCTCCGGGTGTATTACAAGTCTTTCATTCGCTGGATTTGGATGGGCGGCGTGCTGATGGCCATAGGCGGCTTGTTGGGTGCCATGGACAGACGTTATCGGATATCGAATAAAAAAGCGGTGGCCGCACATGCTTAAATATTTAGTGCCGTTACTTTTGTTCGTCATTTTGGCGGTATTTTTGGCGATCGGTTTGAAACTGAACCCGAAACACATTCCGTCCCCCTTAATCGACAAACCGGCGCCGGCATTTTCATTGCCGGTTTTATCCAAGCCTGAACAACACCTGGGTGTCGAAAATTTAAAAGGCAAGGTCTGGCTGTTAAACGTTTGGGCTTCCTGGTGCGTATCCTGCCGGCAGGAACATCCATTGCTGCTGGAATTGGCGAAACGCAACGTCACCACCATTATTGGCCTGAATTACAAGGACGAAGCCCAAGCCGCCGAAATGTGGCTGCAACAGTTGGGCAATCCCTATGACGCTAGCGTAATGGATGCCGATGGCCGGGTAGGGATCGACTATGGCGTTTACGGCGTGCCTGAAACCTTTGTGGTCGACAAACGCGGCGTGATCCGCTACAAGCATACCGGTCCGGTGGAGCCTGGTGACATCGAACGGATTTTCCTGCCTTTGTTACAGCAATTGCAGCAGGAGGCGGCATGAATAAGCTTTGTAGGGGCGAATTCATTCGCCGCGGAAGTCGCATAGGGATGTGGTTTATGCTGTTGTGTTTGCTTGTTGCCGCACCGGTTCAGGCCGTGGTCGAATACCATCCGTTCGACGATCCCGCCAAGGAAGAGGCTTATCAAAGCCTGATTTCCGAATTACGCTGCCTGGTCTGTCAAAACCAAACCATCGCCGACTCCAATGCCGACCTGGCCAAGGATTTACGACAGCAGGTTTACGAAATGCTGCAACAAGGCCGGTCTCGGCAAGACGTCGTGGACTTCATGACTCAACGTTATGGCGATTTTGTGATGTACCGGCCTGCCTTTAACTTAAAAACGGGATTGCTGTGGCTAGGCCCTATCGCGTTTTTATTGATAGGGATTATTGCCGTGCTGATTTTGGCCAAAACCAAAAAAAGGGCAGAGCATCCGGTCTTGGACCAGCAGCAACAAAGCCGACTCGATGATATTTTAAAAGGTGAAGAAGATTGAATACGCTGTTTTGGATCGTCGTAGTCGCTTTAGTGTCACTGGCGCTGATCATTTTGTTCATACCGTTATGGAAAAATCAAGCGCTGGAAACCATTAGTCATCGACAACGCAATATCGATATTGCACGGCAACGCTTGGCCGATTTGAAACAGCAGTTGCGTGATGGTGTGTTAAACGAAACCGAGTTTGACGAACAATATGTCGAACTACAGTTGATCCTGAATGACGACTTGCAAATACCTGTCGAAACCAAGTCTTCGCAAGACCAGGGGCGTTGGATCATCGCCATCTTAGTTCTGTTGATTCCGGCTACCAGTTTGCTGATCTACCAATTATTGGGGGAACCCAACGCGTTAAAAAAGGCCGAATTACAAGCCAACGAAACCAAGGCAATGGAAAACATCGGTCAGATGATTGGTAAGCTGGAACAAAGGCTTAAAACTCAACCGAACGACCCTGAAGGCTGGTTGATGCTGGGCCGGACGTTCGGTTATTTGCAGCAATATCAAAAAGCCGCCAACGCCTTTGCCGAACTTTATCGCCTACAGCCGGACAATCCGGAAGCGATGATGCAATACGCCAATAACCTGGCGATGGCCCGCAATGGCCGCATGGCCGGCGAACCGGCGCAGTTGGTTGCCAAGATACTCGAACGTGATCCGAACAACGCCAATGCCTTATGGCTGGCCGGCATGGCTAAAGCGGAAGAGGGCAGTTTTACCGAGGCTAAAGCCCATTGGCGGAAACTGTTAGCGCTATTACCGCCCGATTCGGAATCCAGGCCGCAAGTACAGGATATGCTGGCCGCCTTGGATCAGGAAACGGCAAAAAATGATGCCGCCACGCCTAATGTGGCTTTCCAAGTCAACGTCGACATCAGTCCGGAATTGAAAGCCAAGCTGCCGGCCGAATCAACGGTCTTTGTTTACGCTCAAGCCGTCAATGGTCCCAAGATGCCATTGGCCATTGTACGTAAACAATTAGCCGATTTACCGCTACAAATCACATTAAGCGACGCCCAAGCGATGCGTCCTGACATGAAATTAAGCGATCAAACCAAACTAAAAATCGTTGCGCGGGTATCCAAGTCGGGGCAGGCCATGTCTGAGCCTGGCGACTTGTTGGGTAATGCCGAGCTAGCCGCGCCATTTGATAGCCTAGTGGCCACCGTATTAATCAATCAAGAAGTCAAATAATGGACCAATCAATCAAATTTGATTTTGACCTGATCAAACGCTACGACAAATCCGGACCGCGCTACACCTCGTATCCAACGGCCTTGGAATTACACGAAGGTTTCGGAGACGCCGAATATCGCCGGCACATCGAAAAATCCAATGCCGCCGGCGGGCCTTTGTCTTTATATTTCCATATTCCATTTTGCGACACCGTCTGTTTTTATTGCGCCTGCAACAAAATTGTCACCAGGAACCGTGCCCATTCCGAGCCGTATCTGAATAACTTATGCAAGGAAATTGCCATGCAAGGCGAGTTATTCGACAAAAGCCGCAAGGTCAATCAATTGCATTGGGGCGGCGGCACGCCGACTTTCCTGAGCTACGAGCAAATGAAGCGGCTCATGGATACCACCCGTGCACATTTCAATTTGCATGATGACGATAGCGGCGAATATTCCATCGAAGTCGACCCGCGCGAAACCAATGACAGAACCATCGCTCAATTACGTGAGCTAGGTTTTAATCGCATCAGCTTAGGTCTGCAAGATTTCGATCCAGCCGTACAAAAAGCCGTGAATCGACTGCAAAGCAAAGAACAAACCTTTGCCGTATTGGAGGCGGCACGCAAAGAAGGCTTCCGCAGCACCAATATCGATTTGATTTATGGCTTGCCGCTGCAAACTGAAAAAAGCTTCGCCCGCACATTAGATCAAATTCTGGCTTATGCGCCGGATCGATTTTCGATCTTCAATTACGCCCACATGCCCAGCCGCTTCAAAACCCAGCGCCAGATCAACGATGCCGACTTGCCGTCGCCGGCAGTCAAGCTGGACATCCTGCAGATGATAGGCCACAAACTCACGGAAGCCGGTTATGTATATATTGGCATGGACCACTTCGCCAAACCGGATGACGAACTAGCCATTGCCCAGCGTGAAGGTAAGCTGTACCGCAACTTCCAAGGTTATTCTACCCATTCGGATTGCGATCTAATTGGACTGGGTATCACGTCGATTGGTCGTGTCGGTGATGCCTATATGCAGAACTATAAGGAATTGGACGAATACGACAAAGCCATATCTTCAGGTCGTTTGCCGGTATTCAAAGGCGTGGAACTGGATAATGACGACAAACTGCGTCGCGCAGTAATCACTCAGCTGATTTGCCATTTCGAATTAAATTTCAATAAGATCGAAAAGGTCTTCAACATCGTTTTTGCAGACTATTTCTCATCGGATCTAAAGAATTTGAAAACCATGCAAGATGACGGTTTGTTAACAATCAGTATGGAAGGAATAAAAGTGAACACGGCAGGACGCTTGCTGATTCGCAATATCTGCATGGTATTTGACAAATATCTAGTTAAAAAACAACGGCAGTTTTCGAAGGTGATTTAAAAAGAAGTAATCCTCATCCAATCTGTCAGGTGAAAAATCTCTGAGAACATTTTCCAGATGGCTGTCCGGCTCCCCGACTGGCTCGGGGTAAAAAACCGAGCTTGTTGAGGTTTAGTTCGGATGGGGCGATTTTCTAGTTTATTTCACCGTCAATACAGGCTCCGTTTTAAATTTTAGGCATGACGACCGGCTTTCATTCGCTCGAGGTTGCTTGCCTGCCTCGTAATCATAACTGGCGAAGCGACTGACGGAGGCAGAATGTATCCTTATGAAATGCCGAGCTTTGTAATCTGCTATCTGATTTCATTGACCCCATGCCGACGAACCCACAACGAAGTAGAACTGAGCCCAATAATAATTCGCATAATGTATATTATGTTAAATCATAAAAATATGTTTACCTTGGTTCCTGATGTGCTATATTCACAATTAATGAGAACCATTATTAATTACCTTTTGGATAAACAGCGACTATGAAGACTTCACTTAAAATGCTGGCGACCGGCGATTCTGGCCGCATTGTGGGCTTTGATCAGAAAGGCGGTTCTTACCGCAAGAAGCTGTTGGCCATGGGATTAACACCCGGCACCGAGTTTACTATCACCCGCTTTGCGCCTATGGGTGATCCGGTTGAAATTAAGCTTCGCGGCTTTTCGTTGTCGCTGAGAAAAAACGAAGCTTCTGTATTAATGATCGAGAAAATATGATTGTTGATTTCACTATCGGCGTTGTTGGGAACCCAAATTGCGGTAAAACGACGTTGTTCAACGCCTTAACCGGTTCCAGGCAACATGTCGGTAACTGGCCTGGCGTTACCGTCGAAAAAAAAACAGGTGAATACACATTTCAAGGCAAACGCATTGCCGTTGTCGATCTACCGGGTACCTATTCGTTAGAATCGGATGACGACAGTGTGTCCTTAGACGAAAAAGTCGCCCGCGATTATGTCGCTTCCCGCCATGCCGACCTGATCATTAACATTATTGACGCGTCTAATATCGAACGCAATTTATATCTAACATCTCAATTAATTGAAATGCGCGTACCGATGATCATCGTGTTGAATATGATGGATGCGGTTAAAAAGCGCGGCATCAAAATCGATATTGCCGGCCTGTCTAATCAACTGGGCTGCCCGGTGATTTCGGTGATTGCAGCCACAGGTCAAGGCGTCACGGACTTACGTCATTCCATCAGCGGCGCCTGTGCTAATCCGCAGATCCCATCCTTGAGAGTTGATTATCATCCGGCTATTGAAGCCGGCGTTGCTGAACTAGAACAAAAGCTTGATACCCATAAACACCGTTGCGATCTGCGTTGGCTGGCTCTGCGGCTGTTAGAGAACGATACCTTAGCCAAACAATTGGCCGGTCCGCAGATGTCGCCATTCGTAGGTCAATTGCGCGAAAAAATCGAAACGGAAACCGATGACGAAATCGATATTCTTGCGGCTGACGCCCGTTACGGCCTGGTCAATCATTTAGTTCAGGCCAACGTCTGCAAAGTGAATGAAGTATCGCGACATACCACAGACAAAATTGATTCTGTCGTTTTGAACCGTTTTTTAGGTCTCCCAATTTTTTTGCTGGTGATGTATGCGATGTTTATGTTCACGATCAACATCGGCAGTGCTTTTGTGGACTTTTTCGATCAAGTCGTCGGCGCTTTTTTGGTTGACGGCATGAGCAACCTCCTCGCTTCATTCGACTGGCCGGATTGGTTGGTGGTGTTGATTAGCAATGGTATTGGCGGCGGTATTCAAGTGGTCGCCACGTTTATTCCCATCGTCGGTTTTTTATTTGTCTTTTTGTCCCTACTGGAAGATTCCGGCTACATGTCGCGGGCCGCATTCGTAATGGATCGATTCATGTGTTTCATTGGTTTGCCGGGGAAATCCTTCGTGCCGATGATCGTCGGTTTCGGATGTAACGTACCTGCCATTATTGCGACTCGCACGCTGGATAATCATCGTGACAGAGTGCTGACCAATTTGATGAATCCGTTTATGTCCTGCGGTGCGCGCCTACCGGTTTATGCCTTATTCGCGGCAGCGTTTTTCCCGGTTGGCGGACAGAACTTAGTGTTCGGATTATATCTATTCGGCATTTTGGTTGCGGTGATGACAGGTTTGATTATGCGGCATACTTTGTTACAAGGCGAGCCAACGCCGTTTTTAATGGAATTGCCAACCTATCACCTGCCCACGCTACGAGGCGTCTACATTAAGACCTGGGATCGATTACAAGCCTTTATCTTTAATGCGGGCAAAGTGATTGTGCCTATGGTGCTGGTGCTTAATATTTTAAATTCGCTCGGAACCGATGGAAGTTTCGGTCAAGAAAACAGTGACAAATCGGTATTAAGCCAAATCGGTCGTGCCTTGACACCCGCATTCCAGCCTATGGGAATTCATGAAGACAATTGGCCGGCGACCGTTGGGATATTTACCGGCGTGCTAGCCAAGGAAGCCGTAGTCGGGACATTAGATGCGTTATACAGTCAAATGGCCAATAATGCAGAGGATGCAAGCGAACAGCCCTTCCGCTTGCAGACAGCACTCTTGGCGGCGTTTCAAACCATACCGGATAATTTAATGGCTATCGTCGATAAGGTATTGGATCCTCTCGGCGTGGATATTGGCGATGTCGGTGATGTCGCTCTCGCCGCTGAACAACAAGAAGTAACAGTAGCGACCTTCGGGGCAATGCAAAGTCAATTTGACGGACAAATAGGTGCGTTTGCTTATTTATTATTTATATTATTGTATGCGCCCTGCGTCGCGGCAACCGCGGCAATATATCGAGAAACAAGCTTGGGTTGGGCCGTATTCGTTGTTTGTTGGACGACGTTTGTGGCTTATTCGACGGCGACCTTATTCTATCAAGCGATGCGCTTTAGCCAGCAGCCCGCCATTGCGGGTGTTTGGTTTGGTTCGCTAATTTTTATGTTTGTGGCAATTTTGGCGATCCTGCGTTTTTATGGGACGCATCAACATACGGCCGAAAAACTATCATGATATTATCGGAGTTAAGGATTTATTTAAAAGAAAAACAACGCGTCACGTTGAACGACTTGGTATTGCATTTTCACGTCGATGCCAACGCATTGCGAGGGATGTTGTCTAAATGGGTCAGCAAAGGCAAAGTGCGCAGATCGCCCGCACCTTCCGGCTGCGCCACCAGCTGCTGCAAATGCGACCCGCTTTTGACTGAAATTTACGAATGGATAGACTGAATTACGCGGAAGGAATAAATAAGCTCAACCCGATAAGTTTATGCATTATTTATCCGCTAACCAGTCTTGCAGTGCATCGATAATTTCCTGCGCTTGTTTTTCGCTGGAAATATTAAATTTTGATTTTTGCTGATATTCGCCGTTGCGCTTTTGATAGCGGCGAATACTGAACCGGTCTTGACTATATTGATTTTTGCCGGGTTCCCAATCTTGGTAGCGATAAATTACCGTCGCCCAGGCTCCTTTACTCAATATTTTCTTGTCTAGTTCTTTAACGGTTTCGATACCGCCATCTTCGTAGCGAATTGTCAGTTCATCAACGGTTTCTGCCATGGTTTTCCTTTCTAAAACAAATAGAGCCGCAAGTTTATCACGAGCTTACGGACTGATAAACTCGCCAAACGCGCGGCTACCCTCTCCTGTATAAATCGTGTTAACAACCTTCAGGGTTTCCGCGTCTATGACTGAAACATTGTTATCAAACCAATTGGCGACATAAACTAAACGACCATCGGGGTGAGTGCTAATGCCCTCCGGCTTATCCCCCACTTCAATAACCGCAACGGTTTTCAAGGACTTCGTATCGATGACCGACACCGTGCTATCGTCCTGATTAGTAACAAACAATAAACTATCGTTTTTCGCTAGGGTCACTGCATAAGGCCGACCGCCGACTTTGATGGTCGCTATACGCTTCAACCGGCGGGTATCCAATACTGTGACATCGTCGCTTTCCACGTTAGCGGTGTATAGGCGTCTGCCGTTACTATCGACTGTAATGCCGAACGGATGGGCGCCTACTTTGGTAGTGTTTCGAATAGTCAGCTTTTTTAAATCAATCTGCGATACCGAATCGTCGACTCGATTTGCCACAAACAACCATTTGTTATCCGGACTAATCGTCATGCCGGACGGCGATTTTCCTACAGAGATCGTCGCGATTTTCTTGAAATTTTTGGTATCGAAAACCGCTACTGTATTTTCGTACCAATCGGCCACGAAAACCAGTTTACCGCTTTTGTCGACAGTGATCCCCAAAGAAGCCCCCCCTACTCTTATGGCCTTATGGACTTTAAATGATTCGGCATCCACGACCGCAAAGCCTCCGCCTTCGGGCGTGCTAATATAAATTTGTTTCAGCGCAGTGTTCACCGCAACGCCTGCAGGTTTTCCGGCGACTCTTATTGTGTCAATCACAAGTTGACGATCCGTATCGATAACCGAGACTGTATTGTCTAGCTGATTCGTGATGAATGCATAAGGCCGTGCGGAAGCTAACCCGGCGCAAGCCAATAGGAAGACCAAAACAAACGATTTTGTAAGCATCATGACTTAGATTAAGGGAGGAAAAACGGTTTCCGTCATTAGACGGAAACCGTATACGGCAGGACTAGCGTTTTAATTCGATCTTAACTTCAGCCGATCCGGAACCTAATTTTTTATCCAGCGCTTCCAGACCGGTGGTCAAGACCGCAGTGACCGCTTTATCGGCGGCTTCTTCATTCAGTTCGGCCGGTGGATTGTTATTGACATAGGCGCGATAGTAAGTAGCCACCCACTCGACCTCGGCTTTGCCGCCTTTGTCGGAAACCGAAATTTCAGCCGCATAGTTGCCGACCGGCAATACAGGGATTTCTTCGTCCTGACCGGCGTGTTTAATCGTACCGGTTGAGCTCATGTCGGTGATTTTATATTTGTATGCCATCTTTTTGGCATCATACGATTTCAATTCTTCGGTGATTGTGCCGCCATTAGTCAAAGTCAGCTTGCGAACCGAGCCTTTTTCATTACTGCCGCCTTCGACGCTTTTAATGCTCGGGTGCCAGGACATATCATTGTAGTCTTTAATGACATCCCAAACTTTGGCAGCGGGTGCATCGATTGTGATGATTGCGGTCATTTTGCCTCTAACCGGACCGTGGGCGTTAACTATGCCGGTAAATAGCAGCAAAGCCGCAGAAACAAATAATGAGGTTTTTTTCATAACACTTTCCTATGATAGACACATAAAATTGAATCCCTCATTATAAAATAAATTCTTTGCTCGGGCAGTCGTAAAAGGCCGATTACGGAAATTTTCCTGTTTTTCTTATTTAGCTTACCTAAAATAAAACAATGACCACAGTCAGTTATTTTTGGCACGATTACGAAACCTTCGGGACCGATCCCCAGCGAGATCGTGCTTGCCAATTCGGCGGCGTCCGTACCGATTTGGAATTTAACGTCATCGGCGAACCACTGGTTTTGTATTGCAAGTTGGCCGACGATTATCTGCCCAATCCCGAGGCTTGTTTGATCACTGGCATTACTCCGCAATCGGCCAATGAAAAAGGTATATGCGAAGCCGAATTCATCGCCCGTATCGAACGCGAACTAGCTCGACACGAAACCTGCAGCCTGGGCTATAACACGATTCGATTTGACGATGAAGTAACTCGTAATCTGCTTTATCGTAACTTTTTCGATCCATATGCCAGAGAATGGCAAAACGGCAATTCCCGTTGGGATTTGATCGACGTTGCTCGTGCCGCCCGCGCATTGCGCCCGGATGGCATTAATTGGCCGGTAAACGACGAAGGCATCGCCAGTTTTCGTTTGGAAGAAATCACGCAAGCTAATGACATTGCGCATCAAACGGCGCACGATGCCTTATCCGATGTTTACGCCACGATCGCTCTGGCACGTTTGATTAGGCAAAAACACCCGAAGCTTTATGATTATTTGTTCGCAAACCGCCTTAAATCGGCGGTATTAAAACAATTGCAGCTGGGTAGTTTTACCCCCCTTGTACATGTTTCCGGACGTTTTCCTGCCAGAAAAAATTGTTTGGCAATTGTGCTGCCCGTTTGCGCTCATCCTCGCAATTCCAATGAAGTGATCGTTTACGATTTATCGGCAGATCCCGAAGCAATGCTTGAACTCGATGCCGAGCAGATCCGGCAACGCTTGTTTGTATCCAACGATGAACTGCCGGACGGTGTGGCACGCATACCGCTAAAAACCGTGCATATCAACAAGTGTCCGGTACTTGCACCCTTGTCCGTTATCCGGCGCAATGATGCTGAACGCTTGGAACTGGATATCGGACAATGCCAAACCAATTTGGCACGCATCCGTGCCGTGCCATCGGTCGAATTGGAACAAAAGCTGGCCGAGGTTTTTACCCGCAGCTACGCAGATACGCCCGGCGATCCGGATTTGATGATGTACAGCGGCGGCTTTTTCGGCCACAAAGACAAAACCGTGATGCAAAAAATCAGGCAAACGCCGCCGCAAGCCCTGGCCGGATTTCGTGCCGATTTCGACGACGCCCGCCTCCCTGAAATGCTGTTTCGCTACCGGGCCAGAAACTACCCCGAAACCTTGAATGCCGACGACAAACGACGTTGGCAGGCCTTTTGTCTGGCCAGGTTTGACGACGAGGAAAATCCCGGTAATATTAGAAACTTTCGAAAAACGCTCGATGCACTAACAGAAACACTAGGCACTAATCACCGGATACTAAGCGAATTGGAAGCATTTGCCGCAAATAAGCTACGCCGGCCCGACTAGGCAAGGCGTGTGTCTGGCCGATCTTTGGCTGCCTTTTAATACCCCGCAATTTCCGGCAAATTCGCTTCATCCGCCAGTGTGAGGGACTTGCCGCCCTCCACCGGGGCAGCCGCCCGAATCAGGTATTTCCGTGATGCTCTCTTTACCCGCAGCGGTGCGGGTAAAGAGAGGACTTCATCGCCACCAAATCATGGAAGATAATCGTATTTGTAGCGGTTAAAAAGCGGTATATTAGCTCAGTTAGGAAATCGTCTGTCGACCAGACGGCGCTACCGATATTTTATTATGGCCGCCCCTGGTTGATAACATACTTATCTTTCAATTGGGCCAAAGATATTCGATTTTGACAGCCCGCACCAATCGATCTTTGGCCTTCAGTCATTAATTTGGGAGTGTCATATGAGTCAACTTGCTGATGTAAA
Source organism: Methylomonas sp. MgM2 (assembly GCF_054172045.1). Lineage (NCBI taxonomy): Bacteria > Pseudomonadati > Pseudomonadota > Gammaproteobacteria > Methylococcales > Methylococcaceae > Methylomonas > Methylomonas sp. MgM2. Next base: position 83,931 of record NZ_JBSYXO010000004.1, read on the forward strand.
TAGTGTTGCGGAAATTGAAGTCGATGAGAATATGCTGATAGTCGCTTTTGCAAGTTCAGATGGTGAAATAGTCGATCAGCATTTCGGTTCGGCTTCTGGGTTCCATGTGTACGGTATCGGCGGCGACACCGCCAAACCGCTGTCCGCTAAGTCGTTTAATAAAGAAAAGCAAGATGGCAATGAAGACAAGCTAAAACCTAAGTTAGCTTGGTTAACGGGCTGCGACTTGGTTTATTGCGGCTCTGTCGGTGGTTCGGCCACGAATCAATTGATTAAGTTAGGTGCTCACCCCGTCATCGTAAAAGGCGGCCCGGATATCGAAGAGATCATCACCGAGTTGCAAAAAGAAATCGCCGGCACCATGTCGCCTATGCTCGAACGCATTTTTAAACAAAAAATGCGTAAAGATGAAAGCCGTTTCGACGAGATGGCAGAAGAAGAATGGGATGAATAAGCTCGTCCGCTTACTTTGATTACCCGCTTCCGCCACGCTTTTGAATCCCTCAAATAGCGTGGCACACGCTTAAGATTATTCAATATCGCCCGCCAGTGCAGTATCCACGGCTCGCAAAATATATTCGTTGTCGCGAATATGCCGTGCGAGTTTTATGATCTCTTCATAGCCGTAATTGTGTAAATTGAAACTCATTTTGTCGATCTGTTTGTCGTCAATAAAAATATCGAGCACCAGTAACACAAAATTGTCGGACTGATGTGCGTCATCAAACACCTTGACGCTGGACACGATTCTCATATGTTCGTCGATGCTGTTGATGTATCGTAACGACGATAAATGCTCGATTTGTGCGGGGCTTAATGTGTTGTTGTTAGTCGTCATAAGGTCAAAATAAAGGCAAAGATTGTTTCATCCGGAATTATTCGTATAACAAACTTTATGCCATATTTGTTAACAGGGATTTCTGCTATGTAGCCAGTAACCGTTAACGGCAGCTATTGAATTCAGATCGGCCTTTCGGGCTTACTATGAATAACTTCTTGCAATTTGAAATTGACTTTCATTCATTTGGTTTATAAAGGCTGTTGTCGGTCGGTCAATCGATCAGTACCGTAATTAAATAGAAACCCAACGTCATCGTAAGCGTCAATGCAATAAAATTCAGCAAAATGCCGGCTTTCATCATCTGTTTTACGGTGATAGTGTTAGTTCCGAACACGATGGCGTTCGGGGGCGTCGAAATTGGCATGCTAAACGCAAAACTCGCGCAAAGCGCTGCCGGCATGGACACTATCACCGGATCGAGGCCTTGAGCTTCGCCTAATTTCATGATCATAGGCAAGGCCACGACGCAGAGCGCTACATTACTCATCACTTCGGTAAGACACAATGCAAGCGCCGCTAGCGTCAAAATCATCCAATAAGGACTGACAAAATCCATCGAGGCAAAATACTCGGTGGCCATTTGAATGATACCCACCTCTCTTAACGCTCCGGCCATCGCCATACCGCCCCCGAATAGCAAGACGATATCCCAAGGCAACAGCGTAAGATCGGTGCTATCCAATACCGGGTTTGAATTATTGACATCAGTCGGAATCAAGAACAATAGTATGCCTGCCAAGATCGCTATCGAGGTGTCGTCCAGAAATTCGGTGCCTATCAAGTAATTAATCAAGTCTTTAAGTATCCATAAAGCGATGGCGAACAAAAAAACGGCGATCGTGATGGTTTGCGAACGATCGATACGACCAAGGCTCACGATTCGTTCACGGATAAAATCCCTAAAGTTGGGAGGGATTGAAACCCGAAATCGATATAGGACTTTTAGGGTGTAAAACATAATGGCCAATAAGCCGACGGCGACGGGCAAGGTTGTTGCGGTCCATTTCCAAAAATCGATTTTCCGTGTGTAAAACTCATCCAAATAAGCCATGAACACGACATTGGGCGGCGTACCGATCGGCGTCGCGATACCGCCGATGTTCGCGGCATAAGCGATAGCCAAAAACAGCACGACAGTCATCGAATCCAAGGTGTGACTGGTATCCGTAGGCAGGTTTTGTTTCAAGAAATGTATCACCGACAGCGCAATCGGCACCATCATTACCGTGGTGGCGGTATTACTGATCCACATGCTCAAAAAGGCCGTCGCGATGATGAATCCAATGATGATGCCCGAATCCGACCGACCTGTGACCGATAAGATATTCAAAGCGATCCGCTCGTCCAGTTTGGTTTTTTCCAGAGCCCGCGCAATCATAAAGCCGCCTAAAAACAAATAAATGACCGGATTGGCATAAAATGGGCTGACTTGTTTGATTGGCATGATCTGTAATAACGGCAAATAACAAAGTGGAATAAGCGCTGTGATGCCGAGCGGTAAGACTTCGAATATCCACCAGCTAACCATCCAGCCCGCCATCAGTAAACAGAAGAACATATTCCGGTCCACTACAGATTGAGTCGAATCGATAACCAGTCCAATTAGCAGCAAAATAATAGGAAAAAAGATGACAATGTTTTTTTTGAAATTCATATTTGGTGTAAATAAGACCGACCTAACGGTCTAAGTTCGTTGAATTTTGTGTTACTGTGACGGACTAATGAACGCCTTGTGAATCAAATGGAGCTTTATACCGATGCCGACAAATTTTCATGACGCAACATCATCCCTGACTGCTTGTGAGTGGTGTACTGGCAAATAAGCCATTAGAATAGATTCTACGCTAGCTAAAAAATACGTTATCTCGATTATGGACTTAAAACAACTCGCATCCTTGAAAGAAGAATTGGCCAGACAAGCAGCAAGCAAAAACAAGGCGCAAGACAGAAAACTCGACGCGGACAATCCGGTCAAAACTCCCCCGGTAGATCCAGTGCTGCGTACTATAGGTCTGCTGCAAAAACGCTTTCCATTGGCCTTTCCGAAAAAACCGCATCCCAAGGTTCCTTTAAAAATCGGTATTCACAAAGAGCTAATAAACCAAGCTGAATCACTCGGAATTACCGCAAAAGAAATCCGTGCGGCGTTAAGAAAGTGGTGTAAAGGCAAACGCTATTCAGAATGCATGATGGCGGGTGCCGCGAGAGTCGATTTGCAAGGGAAAGAAGCAGGACATGTCACCAAAGAGGAAGCATATCAGGCGGAAAACCGCGAAGCATTAATACAACACGCGCCAACCGCTTGATTATCTTCAAATTCTCCGTACAACCTAGCAACTGGGACCGGAATCGGAACTCAATCGGAGGATTTATGGTCTTTTGCTAACGTATCAGCGATCTGTTGCAGATAGGTTAACCGATTCGGCATAACGATTTAATTTGCGTTAATCGCGCAACCCCTTGGACACTTATGATTAGAATCTATAAACGCACCATACAAGTTGATAGACAAAAACCGTCAATATCGTCGGATGCAAACGTGTACCGCGTCCGAGACGAAATCACGAGCCGAAGACTGCCTCGGTTCGTGACGATACCGTTAATCATTGCAGGAACCGTCGTTGGAACATTGCTATTTTCCATGATTTTCGCCTTTATAGTGATTCCAATGAGTATCGCGGGGCTTATAGCGTGGCGTCGGTTGATAAAGAAAGGACTGCCGCCGCAAGATCGAAGCATTAACGCCGAATACACAGTGATTTCCGATGGCGAAAAATAATCAGCCATAGTTCGACGTCGCTCTTTTTCTCGGACTATTTTACGACCTTAGCTATTTTCGGCTAACGCACGGTACTAGTCGGATGACTGTAATGTCAGCCTCGGCCAAAGTTACCGCCAGCTAAATACACCGGTAAAGGTAACGCAATCGTTCAGAGCCGATTCGGCATTATCGATATATATTTGCTGTGTTGCAGAGACGGGATAGATTTGTTTCTCCGGGCATTCGACGCTTTGTCCGGTACCTACGACGACTTTTTTACCGGGTTTCAGCGTGCACTGTACCAACATATCCAAGGGCGTCCATTGATAGCAGATTTCGTAGTCCTTGCGATAATCGGCAATCTTTCCTTCCGGTTTTGAGAATGTCCACCAGCTACCGAGCTTACTGTACGGTTTAATACTATTCCAAGCCCGGTACAAGACGACGCTTGTACCTTCCTTGCTTTGGTAGACCTGTGCTTGACAAAGGGAACCCTCATTTTCTTTTCCTTTGGCTTTAGCCAGTAGTGCTTGGTCTTCTATGGTTTCAAAACTATCCCTTAGCGTGAAAGGTAAAACCGTCGTGCCCGGACATGCCTGCGGCAGCATGGGTGCAGGCGTTTCGGTCGCCGGTTGGAAAGCGATTTCGGCGCAACCGCACAGAAAATTCAAAACTACAAGCGAGATAAGACGTCTAGTCACATTTTGCCTCATGGGGTTTGATATACGGTTATCGGTAAAGCAATTCTCGACTTCTTCTTCGACACCGGGCTCAACGGTTATTATAGGTTGTGCCAGTCCGCGTGCGTATCAAGCATTGTAAGGCTTTAAGGCCGCCTGATTATAAACGTACGTCCTTTGTAATCAACCACGATGCCGTCGGGGCGAATTTCCTTGAACGTCAACACATCTTTTATGCGCTGTCCCGGAACGTATCTCACCATATCAATCATTACAAAACGTTCCGCGACCGCATCCGAGTAACTAAAGACATTGATAGTTAAGTTAGGCAGCTCGCGTTGAAATTCGTAAGGCAATTCATCCAGGAACGCCAAGCTTGGGCGTGCCGGCATCACGTCGGTTTTTTCAATCGGATGTTTAGCCGTATCTTCGAGTTCGACCTCGGGTTGTGCGAGTTCAGTGCCCTCTCCCTGCCGGGTCGATTGTGTGTGGTCGATTTTGGCATTGGTTAACGTCGGCTTATTTTTGATCCCGGAGTCGGCTTTCGGTTTATCCGAACTGGCGGCTTCTTCCAAGTCTGTCGGCGACTCTCTTTTCGTCGGTGGCTTTTGTGCCGCACTCGCCTTTTCTTTATACACGGTCGCGGCCGTTTTTGGTTTCGCTGGCAATGGGTTTATGACTTTGCCGCTACGATTATCCGGTTCTTTCATTGAGACCAGGTCGTTTTTCCCGGTATGCGCCGGAACCGTTACCGGTGCTTGGTTTTCGATAGAAGCCTTCACCTTAGCTTGTGGTAGCGTAACGTCCGGAGAGATAGCTGTATTGTTTTGAATGAAGCCCAAAAAATACATCAGCATAGCCACGTTAGTAACGATAAGCGTGACGACGAGGCTTTTTGGACTACGGTAACGGGAAACGTGGCTCACGGAAATCCTATTGATAACGGCATCCGGTTCGACCGCTTGCCTTTCTCGTTCGGATTTACGTAATGCGTTCAAAATATATGACATATCAGTTGGTGTTTTTAAGGTGCGGAGAGCGCTCGGGCTGCGTTTGGTTTTCTAGATGAATCAAAGTGCGCGCACCGACGATGCCATCGGTTGTCAGTTGATGTGCGCGCTGAAAGTCCATCACTTGCGCTCTTAACGATTCATCGAAGATAGACGAGGAATCGTTATTCGATTCAGCCCCCGAAATTATGCTTAACTGCTGGCGTAGCCATACCACCTCATCGGATTGAGACGATGGTGTAATCGCTAACAAGTCCGGTAAAGGCGGTTGCCAAATGATTAGATAGTTACCGTTCCAGAACTTCATCAAGTCGGCCAGCGGGAAGGTTACGTCGCCATTAAAGCCGAGTATCGTTTGGTGCTTGGTCGTACCGACTAACAATGCATAGCGCTTGTCTCCCGAATTCAAAGAAAATTCCAATATAGCCGGACGATCCAACTCAAGCAATTCTTTCCAATTGGATTTGTCCGGAAAGCATCTAAACTCGCCCGGCAATGTGTCACAGGCCAGGTTCGTTTCGTCGGGCACTTCTTGGTGCCAAAGGGATAAGGCTTGCTTGATTGCCTGATTTAACGACAAACCGGGATTTTCCAACCAGTCAGAGAAATCGTTGGAATTGAGATGACGGTTCACCGATTGTTGTTCGGGTTTGGCAATGAACGGTGGCTGTCTCGTCAGTTGCGGTTTACTCGATGCTAATAGCTGAGCCGGCCTAAATAAAAAGGTATGCCGATATAGAAAATAAAATCCTGTTGCAACACCACTCAACAATACGATGGATAATATCGCTACAACAAATCGATTCTGCCGCCTTAAACCGAGCGTTTCGCGGGCGGCATGGTTAATGATATCAGTAGTAATCTTTCGGACATTGGTAGCATATGCGCCGAGCATGGCGCGATCGCATAACACGTTGATTATGCGGGGTATGCCGGCACTCAATTGATACACTTTACGGATAGCGCTGTCTTTAAATAGACTTGGATCTCCGTTGCAGACGGTTAATCGATGTCGAATATAGGCCTTGGTTTCGTCATAAGACAATGGCAGTAGATGGTGGCGGGCGGTAATACGCTGATTAAGTTGCCGTAGCTCAGGTCGGTTCAGCAACTGTTTTAGCTCAGGTTGTCCCACCAATAAAATTTGCAATAGCTTGGCTTTGCTGGTTTCAAGGTTGGTAAGCAGACGGATTTGTTCCAATACTTCCAAACTTAAGTTTTGTGCTTCGTCAATCAATAAGACTGTGGTACGGCCTTTAGAAAAAGCATCCAGCAAATGTTCGTTGATCTTATCGACGAAACTTTTCAACGATTGCTGCCGTTCCGTATAGCCGATTCCTAGTTCATCACAGATAGTAGACAATAACTCAATTGCATTAAGCTTTGGGTTTAATATCAATGCAATGTCAACCTTGTCAGGCAACTGTTGCAATAGGCAACGGCATAACGTGGTCTTGCCCGTGCCAACCTCGCCGGTAAGCGCCACAAAGCCTCCACCCATATTGATACCGTAGAGCAAATGCGCCAGGCCTTCCTGATGGCGCTCGCTCATGTATATAAAGTGCGGGTCAGGCGCTATCGAAAATGGTAGTTCCGTAAGATGAAAATATTGCTGATACAAAGCTTTCAGATTAACGTATGAGAATCGGCCGATATATTTTAACGCGGATCTTGATCATTCAGTGATTCGGAGATGTTTGAACGCTTGAAATTCGACTGCAAAAATTTCATCGACTTTGTGCAACCCGCTTTCACCTATGGGTATAGAGGTTTCGAAGCGGCCAAAAGCATTCACCCAGATTCCAAAAAATAGTAGTATTCGGACTGCTCGGCGAAGGTAATCAATTTCCTTGGTTCTTAATTGCAGAAAACAACAACAAGATTCGGAGCGCTTATGAAATACATCATCAAACAACTTTCTGACGATTTTATTTTCGAAGAAATGGAGCAAGTCCGAAAACAGTTTGTTGAAGCGCTTAATTACACCATGGAAAGCGCAACGGTATTCTTCGATGAAAATGCCGAAAACCCGCTGGATTTTTACATTGCCTATGACTTCCAGCAAAAGCACGGCGAACACGTGGTGTATGGATTCAATTTACGCGACGAGATCATCAAAAACTTTAAATTGGACAACAATAGATATCATTCATCCAAGAGCTTATTATCGATAGGCCGACATCTGAAAAACCTGGCTGAGGAGATCGAAGAACGATACGATCCCGAACCTACCAAAACGCTAGCGGCGGCAAGGGAAAAAAAGGAAACGGAATTTGCTAAAGGCATTAATCGTTCTTATCGGGAGGTCTTAAGAGAAGCCATCGAAAAAGACAAAGCAGCCGCTGGAAACAACGATGCCGAATTTGCCGAAGAACGACTAAATCAAACAATCTTATTGAATAATAAATCGGAACAATGACCGAAATATCCGGCACAAAAGCCCATCGACTGGCTGCTTGAAAATTAGGGTAACGGATACATCGGCCTGTAATGGCGTCGCCTGTCCCTATCTGGTCCGATACGCTTCGGAGACCGATAAAATTGACAAAATCAGTATTTCGGGAACACTTGGTACACATCTGCGTCTATTAACATAACCAAACCATAGCAAGTTTTTGGCAGAGTGTCGTCTGAAATGATACAAGTGACTAACGCCAGGCCGTCTTAATTAGCTTGACCTTATATTGATTCCCAACCCAGGCAGCTCGGTTACCTAGATTTTACCGAGCTTAGTTATTGCAATAATCGGGCACGGAGACTAACCATGACTGAAACAGTATTTACCGAGCAAAAACGCGATGCCACTTATACTGATCTGGCAGATGAAAAGCTTATTTCCAGCGTTGTCGATCTGTTTTACCAATACTTATTGGATGATTACCGGATCAATCGATATTTTTATACCCGACCCATCGGAGAACAAAAAGCACCTTTGAAATCACTGATAAAAGCGCTCGTCAATCGCAACCAATATACCGATAAGCAAGTTTGGGAGTTAGCGAATAATTTCTTTACGGCTGCGTTTGCCAGAGGCAACGCTAAGCCCAGTTTGGTGAATAATCGGGATTTCGCTTTTTTAGAGGCGTTTGTAACCGGTGATATTGTCAATGCCGGTAAACCGTCCGAACTTATCGTACTTTGTCCGGGACACTCTCATTTACTGAGATTGCAGCCTAACGACGATAATTATGATGCCGTCATAGAGAATCTGGCGCATGCGTTACAACAATTAAACATTCCCGACCGATTGGCTTCCAAAATACTGGCTTTTGCCGAAGCGGGGCGTGACAGCGTCCTGGGCAGAGGCGAAGCAATATATAACGAGGATAATATGGAAACGCATTTTAGGACGCACGGTTAACTTGCATCATCAAAGTATCGTTTTATCAATGGTCGCCCGGATAAAGGGTCCGATATCCGGGCTTGACGATGCTTCAGTCCTCCAGTTCGGCGTTGTTGACGACCGCTTCATCGAGTTTAAGCGGACAACGTAATTGAAACAGGACGCAACCTGGGCTTACGCGAGGCAAATACCCGGATCAGAATCTCTAAGCTGACGGTTTTTTACCGTCCAACACTGCATACCGCTTTAGGTGCGAATGCCAAGTGACTTAATATGGCGGGTACCAATTATAATTCTGAAGAGCGTTATTTAACGAATCTAAAACCGTATCCGATGGAGACTCCCGGATACGGAGCATATGCCTTGGAATATTTATTTCTTGTTTATAAATACCGCCATTTTGGCGTTGCTCGGAAACTAAAGTAACTTCTACTGCCGATTCGTCCGGAAAACATGGCAAACCGACATATGCGAGGAAAGACACATGTCTTTTGTTCAGGTGGCGAGTGTCGACGCCCTCGTGCGCTAAATGGCTGACGACATCGGGAGACGGTTGTTGCATCAACTCGGCTAATTCAGCGGGTGGGAAAACTTCAAGCACATAGCTTTTGATATCCAGTGTTTTCATTTCTTCGCCTGCGCGGTTAAAACCTTTTCTATGTTGAATATTTACGATAGGACCCGCAGTCCAGGCAGACAGATTCATCTTTGAACCAGTTGTTTTAACATCTCTTAAATAATTCGACGTTTTCATCGGTATATCTCCCTTGCAATTATATAGATAAACCAAACTAGTTGAATCGTGCTGTTGGAAATACTTTGCGGTAACAAAATCTTCAAACGAAACATATTTTTTGACGTCTATCGTTCGATTTTCGGATGGCTTGATCAAATTCCCATTGACAAAAAGGCGGCATTTCGTGACCGAATGAAGCGTCTTGGCTTAAAGCCCAAATATTAGCAATACACCAACGATCAAATACTTTGACTCGCCCGTCATCAAATTGGCCGTAAAGTAGCGTCATGCTACCTTCATCCTCTTTTTTATGATTTTCCACCAACATTTTGAATAATAAGCCAAGCACCAATAAGACATCGGCATAGTGCATCTTCACGATGAGTTTAGATGCATAGTATTTATCATCGGTATAAAAAGCAGGCTCAGCATTAACGCAATCTAATACATGAAATCGGCATCTGGATTTATGTAGATAATTATATAGAATCCGATCGGTCACTTTAAACGTCGCGTTAAAATCGGCAAAGAAAAAATAGTCATATTCTTTTTCCTTCGGTGGAATCTGTGTTTGATCACCAATCCACGGAATGAAAACATTAACGTCTGTCAATGGGTCAATATAATGTTCGCCGATTAGAATTTCATCGTCGGAAAACTCATAGGCTTTGCATCCGCAAGGTAGTATGTTTTTGATTTTTTGTAAAAAGTCATCGATATCTTTTTTGTATATAACAAATAAGTTATATCGTTTATTTAACTCCTTATACAGCACCGGCAGTTGATTTTCCGCTATTTGCTCTTCGGATATTTCAACATTGTATATACTGTGATCGTGAACCAACCAAAAATACCGTTTATCCATGTAATACTCCTAAAATGTGCAGCTTAATGACGAGCTAACAGATAATGAGCTTTAATATCGGTGATATGGTTACAGCCTGAGTCGGTCTCGATTGAGTTTATAAGTGGACAACCTTTTAAGATGTCAATTTCCCTTTTAAATATTCCGGTGTGAATGGCCCAAGTTCTACAATCAACCGACGAGCTTCCTCTACTTTTTCCCAAACGTTCCAGAGTACTACGCCGCGCACCCTACCCTCGTTTAGATAATAGACGACTCCTTTTTTAAACGGTTCTATCCAATCCGCTACCGCTTCGAATCGGGAATCCGTTTTGCCAACGGCCTCATACCCAAGATCGAACAAATCTGAATAAAAATACGGCAAGTGATGATATGGAAGTGTTTCTCCGGCCATGTTTCGGCCGGCGCATTCCCCCATGGTTAACGCATTATCTTCATGTTCGGCACGCATGCGGATACCAAGCGCAGGATTATAAAAATTGGCGACATCTCCAGCCGCATAGATATCAGGATCGCCCGCGCAAAGGAACTCGTCGACGACGATACCATTCTCGGCAACCAATCCGGTTTGGTTAATAAAATCGACATTGGGCTTAATCCCTATCCCCGCTATGACTGCATCCACTTTAATAGTGCGTTCACCGTTGCCGTCAGCGCCTCGTGTATTTAGACATAAAGTGTCTTGAGTTCTTTCTAAACCTGTAACTAAACGACGAGGTAACACTTCGACGCCATTGGCGCGATAATAATCGTTTAGAAACTGACTTAAGTCTCTTGGAAATATAGCTGCGCCGATACCGTCTTCCGGAAATAGCATGACTACTTGTTTGCCTGTCATGGCGAGTGCAGCTGCGATTTCCGACCCGATAAATCCGCCACCAATCACGCCAAACCTCTGTTTTTTCTCGGTCAGCGCGCGCAGTTTGAGGTAATCGTCGACATTGCGAAAATAAATAATATCCTCGCTTCCGAACGGCAGTTTGATCGTATCGCCACCGGTAGCAATTAAGAGTTTCTCATAGCGGTATATGTTACCTTCATCGTCGACAACCGTTTTATCGGACGGTGTCAGCGCTCGAACGCAACGGCCTAAGTGCAGCATCGGCTTAAGATCGTCTAAACCATACCAAATGCGTTCGAACGGAGTACCTTGCCATAAGCCCTTAGAAAGTGGAGGACGCTTGTACGGGGGATGATGTTCTGCGCTGATCAGGCCTATCGAGCCTTCGGAATCAATGGATCTAATGCCCTGCATTGCGGCGTAAGCCGTCATGCCCCCACCGATGATAAGATAATGATAATTTGACATAGAACCCTCCAAATCGTGCTATTGACTCTTCCTTAAGAGGGTGTCCGAAACGATAATCGGACTAATTAATTAGTAATAGGTTCAAAATAAGCGGATATCCTAAGCCATGCGTTGCTTAACGGAAACCGCTTTTGTTTAAAAAATATCTTCAGCGACAAATGTTGAACTCATAAACTTCCATAGTCTGATAATTATTTAACTTCTCAATGGTCAAGTTTTAATCGCATGAACATTGCCCAAAAAAAATCAAGATACAACGAAAGTCGAGTGTTAGCACCGTGGCGGGAAAAGCTCAACGAAGTGATATTCGGCTCGGAATCACCTGCCGGACGCAATTTCGACATCATCCTAATAGTCATGATATTCCTTAGTGCTTTAGTGGTGATGCTGGACAGCGTTGAAGATTTCAGTAGACGACATGCCGATTGGCTGTCCATCTTGGAATGGGTGTTTACGCTGCTATTCACAGTGGAATATCTGCTACGCCTGTTATGTGTGCGGTATCCTTGGCTGTACATCCGCAGTTTCTATGGCGTCGTCGACCTACTATCGATATTACCTAGTTATGTCGGTTTGTTATTGCCTGGAGTCGAATATACTATGGTGGTTCGAATTTTGCGCCTACTGCGCATCTTCAGGGTATTGAAGCTCTCCGAGTATCTAAACGAAGCCAATATGCTGATGGTGGCTTTAGTCAACTCCCGATGGAAAATCATGGTATTTTTGTATACCGTATTGACTCTGGTTGTCATATGCGGCGCCCTGATGTACGTCATTGAAGGCAAAGATGCCGGATTTACTTCGATTCCGCGTAGCATGTATTGGGCGATAGTTACTCTAACCACAGTCGGCTATGGGGATATAGCGCCTCAGACAACCTTAGGACAGATCGCCGCGTCGGTTATTATGATCATGGGTTATGGAATCATCGCAGTTCCAACAGGGATATACGGGGCGGAGCTGTTCAAAACCGTACAACAATCCGGCATCAGTAACGAAGCGTGTCCTGATTGCGGCGCTATCGGCCACGACATTGATGCCAACTTCTGTAAATATTGCGGGCGTAATTTGGAAGATTTGCCGTCACATAAAAAGCCATTAAAGCGGTAAGTGAGTAGTGCTTTGACGAAGTGGGAGACTTTAATCCACCAACGTTTCTCCGCCATGGCCCATAATACCGTTGAATTAGATTGGGTAAGTTTCATACGCAGGAGACAGCTATATGATATCTATTATCGTTCCCACATATAACGAAGAAGAGGTGCTGGGCGAGTTTTATTCTCGATCGACCGCTGTTCTCGAGAATATTAATATGCCTTATGAGTTAGTTTTTGTTAATGATGGAAGTAACGACAAAACACTATCGATATTGGAAGACATGAGCGAACGAGACAAGCGTATCGTCATAGTAGATTTGAGTCGTAATTTTGGCAAGGAAATTGCATTGTCAGCCGGATTAGATATTGCAGAAGGCGATGCCATTATAATTATAGATGCGGACTTGCAGGATCCCCCGGAGTTGATTCCGGAGCTGATTACACAATGGCGGAGCGGTTATGATAACGTTTATGCGCGTCGCATCAGTCGCGATGGAGAGTCGTTCTTAAAGAAAACTACGTCATATTTGTTTTATCGTCTAATTAAGCGAATTTCTAACATCAACATTCCAGAAGATACAGGCGATTTCCGCTTATTAAGCCGTAGAGCAGTTGACGCTTTAAAAAAACTTCCTGAGCGCCACCGCTTTATGAAGGGCTTATATGCGTGGATTGGCTATCCGGCAATCGCAGTCGACTATCGCCGCGATCCTCGTCACGCCGGCACGACTAAGTGGAACTATTGGAGATTATGGAATTTTGCGATAGAAGGCATTACTTCATTCACGGAAATTCCACTTAAGCTTGCGACCTATTTAGGAGTATTAATTGCATCCATCTCATTCGTTTACGGCGCCTACATTATTTATGATACCATTTTTTTTGGTAACGATGTCCCAGGATACCCATCCTTGCTTGTCACTATTTTATTTCTAGGAGGTATCCAACTAATATTTATCGGAATTATAGGTGAATACTTGGGAAGAGCCTTTTCAGAAATTAAGCAACGTCCTTTGTATTTAATTAACAAAATAGTTAAAAAATAAATTTATGGATGTAAAAGAAGAAGAGATACTTGGAAATTCTGTTTTTTCGCATTGGTATTACGTATCAAAAGGTAGAGCAATTACTTATTTTCTTCAATCAATTCCATTTAAGAGTGTTTTGGACATTGGAGCCGGCTCAGGTGTTTTCTCGAAGATGCTTTTGAACACTGAAAAAGTTGAATCGGCCCGCTGTCTTGACATAGCATATGCTAATAACAATGTGGAAATATACAACGGAAAACCTTTGCACTTTGTAAAGTCACTAGACAACATATCCGAATCTGTAATCTTAATGATAGATGTACTAGAACATATTGAAGATGATGTTGGGTTATTGCGCTCCTATGTGGAACAAATGCCTAACGGTGCACATATTCTAATTTCAGTACCGGCATTCAATTTTCTATGGTCGGGACACGATATATTTTTAGAACACAAGAGACGCTATACTCTTGCGAAACTCGAAAGATTGGTTGCTGATGCAGGTCTAAGTGTAGTATGTAGTCGCTACTTCTTTGGTGTATTATTTCCTGTCGTTGCGATAATACGAATCATTAATAAAGTCCGGCTGCGCGCCGGTGCACTCATGCCGAAAAGCGATTTACGTATGCCATCCTACTTATTGAATAAACTCCTAATTGGAATTAATCTAATCGAACTTAGGACGCTATTGCATATAAATACACTGGGAGGTTTGACAATATTTTGCTTGGCTCAAAAACAATCAGCTAAGTAAATGTCCATTTCTTATTGATCAGAAATGTCATCGCTGGCGTTATAGTCGTCATAACAACTACGGAATAGGCATATGGTAAAAATGCCACGTTGACGATCAGATATACGGCCCCAGCATTTATACTTAATCCGATCAAAGAAATTATGAAAAACTTGACCAATTTTCTAAGCCAATGACTCACGCCTGTATTTTTAAATGTCCAGTGATACTGACCTAAGAACGATATCAAGAAAGCAACTATAAATGCTATAAAATTCGCTTGTAATGCTGAAGTGATTTTATTTTCAAGAATAAATATGAATAAGCTGGCGTGGGTGGCGGTGGCAATCACACCAACGAAGGTAAACTGAAGCATTTGCCGAAAAGATCGGCGGCGTGTATGCATAGCATGTAGTAGGAATTTGTTCTTATCCACAATCTTTGTTATAAGCCTCATTTATATCTATACATTATAACGATAACATCTGAATCAATATAATGACAAGGTATTTGTTATTTAACTTCGATCGTAACATTATTTGGTGACCAGATGTCAGTAAGTTTCCTACGAATTGCGGAATTTAGAGCTAATTATTTCAAATATTTAAACAATATTTGTTTTCAAGAAAAAACGGGGCTGATTTTACTAATATGGTTATTTATTTTCAATTATGGTAAATTTTGGACCCGTGGTGGTTATGCAGATGATTTTGCATTTTTATCATTCATATCCGATAAAACCCTAATTGAAGCGATAACCCAATGGTCATTTAACAGTCGATTTACTCAGGCAATCTTGTTTCCGTTAATATTTAAACCAATATTTCTTATCGGTCCTGGCGACTTTCAATGGTGGTTTATTCAATTGCTCGGACTGATCTGCTTTACAATAATAATGTTTTTTTTAAATAAAATATTATTATTGGCTAACATAGAATGGCCGATAAGGTTTTTTTCGTTATTTTTATTTTCAATATATCCTTTAAAATGCACTACCATACTATGGCCTGCCGCAATAATTGGATACATTTTTCCGTTATTATTTTTAGTACTAGGCTGCTTCATTTACTTACGCGACGCAAATAGGCGTATTGAAAAACAAGGTAGCCGGGTAATTGTTTTTACACTATTTTTATTGTCCGCATTTGGAATAGAACAACTTATTCCAATTATAGTATTAATATTTACATTTAGATGTTTCGCCTTTCCTATTTCGAAGAAAACGTTAATAATTGATTTCACAGGTCTGATCTCAATTCTGGGAGCTTTTGTTTTTCTTAATTTCTATGGAGCCTCTAGAGGCAGAGTGGAAAGACATACTCATAGTGACTTCTCGATATTAAATCACAGCCTTGATACATTCATTGAATCGCTTTCATTGTTTATCAAATATCCGTTATCGATCGTACTTGATCAATATTATAGAGATGATTTAATAGAAACAGCTAAACAGGCTTCCTTCCAAGCGTCCGAGCTAATACTTTTTATATTAGCAATATACTGCTACTTCCTGCCAAAAATTCGTTACAGAAACAACAAGTACTATTCTGTTATTTTATCTGGCTTGCTGATCTGGCTTGCCGCATTTTCACCACTGATGGTGATCGATTATTATCTTCCGGATCGAGTGTTTCTAATTCCGTTGATCGGTATGTCTATAGCGTTTGGGGCGACGATAGCTCTGATCATTAATCAAGGCCGTTTGATAAAATTAATAACTATCGTTTTTCTGTTTTTGACTTGCACTTTGTTTAATCTGGTAAATAACTATATACAAAATGATTTTGAAGAAAACTGGCAGGCTTCCAGTTTAGTAATTCATACTTTAGGCAAACATCGAAACGAAATATATGATAACTCTACCGTGCGTATTTTTAATCTTCCAAATGCTCAAAGCCCCTCGCCAAAAGCAAAGAATGCATTTTCAGTTAACGGAATTACTCATTGGTTATTTCCAAACAAACATGTTTCCGGTGATTCTTTAGCAAGTATAGATAGCGTCTTTATGCTGCCTAACACTATTCAGAATACTAGCTTTCCATTCAATGTACCTAACATTCGTCCTAACGACATTAATTTTATTTATGCAGACGAAAAAGTGTTGCCGTTGAAAGGCATTATACTTATAAGCAAACCAATTAAAAATCACAATACTGTTGATCATATCTTGACTGCTAGAGTTAATCAAATTGATTTAAAAGGATCTGTGGAAAACTATCGAGTGATAGTGCCATATTATCTGAACATAGAATCAATTGATATAATTCTGGTTAAAATAATTATTCAAAGTGATGAAAATCGGTTAAATAAAGGACAACTCAGAATTCATGCAACCGACGATGACGACTTGATTACACCTTATGATATTAGATTCGATAACAACTCAGAGGAGTGGACTCTAGATGGTAACAAATTATTTTCCACGGTAATTATTAATCATGCTTCTAAAGTGCGCTATATTTCTATTTTTACCGATCGATCTAAACAAAAACTATCTTTTGAATTAGATTTGTAGAGTTTCCGACTACTTGAGTTATCACTCATCCTCGCTTCCGTCGGCGCAAGCGTTTATTTCGTTGTATTTTCCTTTGCATGAAACGTGACAATTCTTTTTTTGTCATGAATCAGCTTCACTTAGGCGCGTCGATAAGTTACTGCGAACGGCGCACATCCAAGTGCATGGTGTACGATAACTTGCAGAATAAGTTGATCTGTGATGTTCGGTATTATCTGCCAGTTTTATTGCAAAAGCCCGACGCTTTGTGAACTGGGATTCTTCGGTCGCTATAAGAGTGACATGTGATCCGTGCTGAGTGACCGGCCATTTGCTCATTGCGCGGAGTGTGCCGTTGAAGTCCGCTTGACCTAATGTTGCAAGGCCGGCTTCTCCGCTTGATCGGATGAAACATGATTGCGACATCCTTAGCGGTAACGACGACTACCGTTTCGAGCAACAACCGGAAGACGTTCGAGGTGGCATCAATGAAAAATTTTTACGCGATTGATACACGACAGCAACTCGCGTATTTCCAAATCCGTGATTGTTTTTTTAGTTCCCGCTGCTTAATAACCACCAACATTACTTTCCCTATCCGGGCTGAAATAGAGGGTATCAGCGATATTATCCGTTTGCATGGGTTCCGCAATGCCGTACTGCCAAAGCGGCTGTTGATCGCGATAATGCTCGGACAACGGGTGTCCGGATTGTCCTGCCGGCATATGAAAAATCGCATCTTCCGGATGCGCGGGCGAAAGTACCAAGCGTTCGCTGGCACTATGGCTAGTTCCCATAACCTTGACGCAAACGCTGGCACAACCATCACTACCAAAACTCGGCATATCCAAAAACTTGGCAAGGAGGGGTGAAATACGGCTAAAAGGATGATGTAATTCGATACGATGAACTTCGCTCCATTTCATATCGGTCAATTTATGATCCGGATAGCGACGATACAATTCGTCTGCAGTACGACGCAGAGTTTGTATTATCATCGAATGCCAATCATCGCGATAATCGACCCTCAATAGGCCTTGCGGACGCTGTGCCAGCAATAAACGCAACGGCGTCTCCATTTCCCGCCACGCATATTGGAAATCCGGATCGTAGGGGCGGCACGCCGAAACGATCTTGGCAAAAACTTCATTGGCTAATTCAAATCTGAACCCATCTAAAAAGGCCGCACCGATACTATCTTTGTGCATGTAGCCGTCCCAAGCATGCAAGGTCTGTTCGATTTCCTGCAGTGCCATGTCTTTATCGCGTATTTTGTGCAACGCATCCAGGGCCAGTTGTTGATAAAAATCATAAACGCCGCCTCGGCTATCCAGTTGTATCCGGAACAAGTCGGCTTCGGTCAACTCGTTTTTTGCTTGTAATAATTCGGCAATGCGAAATGCTCGGTAGCCGAGAGCCCAGTTATGCCCGATAACAAAGGGATATTGACTGCCTAGCGTGCGATTGTTAGCGGTAGCTATGAATCCTTCCGGCGGATCGAGCAAGCGCGGCAACTCCTCAGCGGGAATATAACCGTTCCATCCCTGCTTGCCATCTGCCCAAGACTGTGCGGTCAACCCATCAAAACCAAAGCGATTAGGAAACCGGCCCATATAAGTCCAGCCAATATGGCCGTCGCGGTGGGCAATCACGACATTCTGAGGCGGTGCGCCGGTATGGTTCATCACCGCCATCGCCTGTTCGACCGTTTGAACTTGATCCATTGCCAACAGGCCTATATCGACAGCATGTTTTTCCAAGGCCGTCCATTTGACCGCTACAGAGTGCCCTAACAAAGGCTGATCGGAAACCGGCCCCCATATGGTATCCCGCACGGTAACCTCGATATCGTCCGCGTCCTTGACGTGTATGGTTTCAGTATGCTCGTTAAACCGGGTCCAGCCTTCCGGCGTTCGATATGCTTTCGGCTCATCCGGGTTGATTTCCAACCGAATTAGATCGACCAAATCGGCAGTGACGTTGGTGAATCCCCATGCCACATGGTCGTTGCCGCCGACTATAACTGCCGGAACCCCGGGCAGGGTCACGCCGTATAAATGCCTATTGTCATAGCGCAAATCCGCCCGATACCAAATATTGGGGACGCCTAAACCCAAATGCATGTCGTTAGCAATAATCGTCCGCCCATCGGCAGTTTTACTGCCCGCCACAACCCAATTATTGGACCCGGCCACGACGTTTTCGACATCAACGCCATTACGCGCGATTTGAACATTCGAATCCGACAGAGCCGCAAAGGCTTGTGGCGATATACGATTGCTATAACGGCGCGATTCGCTACCGCCGATCAGGACATTGGTAAAGTGATCGGTATCCGGCGTCAGAAATTCAACCAACTCGTCCGGCAACGCTTTTTCCATGACGCTGACCATACGCTCGTCCTGCTCGTATCCGTTAAGATTTTGGAACATGCCCAAAATCACCAAGATACTATCCTCCTCTCGCCAAGGTTCGGGCCGATGTTGTAAGACTAAAAACTCGGGCGGAAGGACGGCGGCTCGTTGAATATAAAAATTTACGCCCTCCACGTACGCTTTCAATACCAAGCGCTGTTCGGCGGGTAAATCACTAACAATATTTTTTGCAGCCTTGGCCAATTGGTAGACACGTTGCTTCCTGTCTAGGTTGACCGCCGATATGCCGAATAATTCGGCTAGACGCCCTGCGCTTTTGCGTCGCATTAATTCCATTTGAAACAAACGGTCGCGCGCATGCAAATAACCTAAGACCCGAAAAGCGTCGTTGCGGGTTTCAGCCGAAATAGTCGGAACGCCAAAAGAGTCGCTTTGAACGGCCACTTTCGAGTTCAATCCCGGAAACTTAATTTCACCGTCTTCAAAAGGTAGCGAAGCTATCATCAAGCCAAAAACAATACCCGCCGTAGCCGAGGCGAGCAGCCCTATAATTAAACAAATTCGCCTTACCGTACGCATCATAAACAAATATTCATCGATTTTGATTGGTTCTAATCCTACGGAATAAATGAGCGTTTATAAAGTTCAATCTTTATCGAAAAAGTGAAAAAACATCTGTAAAGGACTATTTTTTTAAGATTCAGAATGGCTCGTAATTATCCAACGCACGCAAGGTGACTATTATGCAAAATACTTCTCAAATACTCGATGTAGTAATCGGTTTGGTTTCAATTTATCTGTTGCTGAGTTTGATTTGTTCGGCATTAACCGAATCGGTGGAAAAGCAATTAAAGCGACGCAGTAAAGATCTATCGCTTGGCCTATTCGAACTATTTGGCGGAAATAAAACGGGCGCCGATTTTCTGGACATGT
The DNA here is from genome assembly GCF_054172045.1 of Methylomonas sp. MgM2. NCBI lineage: Bacteria > Pseudomonadati > Pseudomonadota > Gammaproteobacteria > Methylococcales > Methylococcaceae > Methylomonas > Methylomonas sp. MgM2. The sequence continues at coordinate 104,136 of NZ_JBSYXO010000004.1, forward strand.
TTTATAAAAATCCGATCATTTTCAGCATGTACAAAGGCCGATCCGATATCTCATTCGATAATAAACTTAAAATTCAAGGGGAATTGCCGTCTTATATCGATCCGAAAACGTTTTCGATGGCTTTAATCAATCAGTTGCTCGATGGCGAGTCGATCGAAATCGAGGCGTTAAAAAAATCTTTAAGCAAAGCCGCCTTACCCGCAAACGTGAAAGCCGCTTTGGAAACCTTAATCGGCGCCGCCGGCAATAATTTGAACCAAGCAATCAATAATATCGAAGATTGGTATTCGGCGATGGGAGACCGGGTGGGCGGTTGGTATAAACGTCATACTCAATTAGTGACGTTTCTGATCGCGACAGCGCTGACATTGGCTGGAAACATCGATACCATCGCCATAGCCAAGAGTCTGATGGTCAATGACAACCTACGCGCGGACATGGTTAAAACCGCGTTTGTTATGAAAGACGAGTCAATAAGCTGTGCGCCAGCCGAGACAAATGACCAATGCCTGGATGATAAAGTCGAACAACTGAATAAACGCATTCAGCGCATTCAAAACGTCGGGATGCCCTTAGGCTGGACTGACACGACCGGTTTGCGTTCCGCCCCGGAGGTTCTAGAAAAATGCCTAGGCCTATTAATCACGATAATGGCATCTTCAGTCGGCGCACCATTCTGGTTTGACCTGCTCAACAAATTCATCAACATTCGTTCGACAATAAAACCGCAAGCGCCCAAACCAATGCCGGGCGAAAGTAGGCCGAGCGTTGCCGCTGATTAACAGCACATTCCATAATCGGGACCAATACGGCAAAACCAGCCAACAGTGTCGGTACTGCTATAATGAACAACGAAACGAGTGTTTTTTAACCTAACGAACAAAATACCGCAAACGCCGCAAATGGTCCCTAGCCGACATCCAACATTTTCTTAGATGACATCCGATCTTAATAACACCATCGAGTTAATGGTTGAAAAACAGAAATCGGAAGACCAAAAGCTCGATGCTCAACAAATCATGATTTGGTTAACCGATGATCAGATGCTTTCGCAAGCCGATTTGGTCAAATGCCGGAAACACGCGCAAGCGAACGCTAATAAACATAAACACCCGCTCAAGCTGTTGGCGGAATGTGAAATTCGTGATCAATCCCAATTCGGCAAACTACTTTCGTTGGAAGACTTAACTCAGTGGTTAGCGCAAAAATTGAGGTTATGCTATTACTATTTCGACCCATTGCGAATTGATGTGGCCAAGGTCACGTCTTTGTTCAGCAAAGCTTACGCAAGTAATTACAATATCTTACCGATCAAGATTAGCGATGACGAAATCATCGTTGCAACCGCCGAACCGTTTATTTGTTCCTGGCAGCAAGACTTGGCCAAAATGCATAGTGGAGAGATTCATTGCGTATTTTCCAATCCGGATGAAATCAAGCGCTATATAGAAGAGTTTTACAACTTTTCCCGCTCTTTAAAGGGCGCCGCTAGACAAACGGCCCAGAACGATCATACCGAATTACACAATTTCGAACAGTTGGTTGAACTGAGCCGAATCGGAGACCTGGACGCCAATAATCAGCATGTGGTTAACCTCGTCAATTGGTTGATGCAATACGCCTTCGACCAGCGCGCAAGCGATATTCATATCGAACCTAGGCGCAGCCAAGGTAATGTCCGGTTCAGAATCGATGGTGTTCTGCACCAGGTCTATCAACTCCCTAAGCCCATCTTAAACGCCGTTTTAAGTCGTTTGAAAATTTTAGGACGGATGAATATTGCCGAAAAGCGGCTGCCCCAAGACGGGCGCATCAAAATCCATAATTCTAAAAGTAAAGAAATAGAACTTCGGCTGTCGACGATGCCGACGGCCTTCGGCGAAAAATTGGTAATGCGTATTTTCGATCCCGAGGTAGTATTACGGGATTATGCCCAGCTAGGATTCAATAAACGGGAATTGCAGATATGGAACCGTTTGACCATTCAGAGCCACGGCATCATTTTGGTAACCGGCCCTACCGGATCGGGCAAAACCACCACACTTTATTCGACGTTGAAAAGACTGGCTACACCGGAAATTAATCTGTGTACGGTTGAAGATCCCATAGAACAAATAGAAGCTAGCTTTAATCAACTACAAGTACAAGCGAATATCGGGCTGGATTTCGCTAACGGTATCCGTACGCTGATGCGGCAAGATCCGGACATTATCATGGTCGGCGAGATACGCGATCGGGAAACCGCTGAAATGGCGGTACAAGCTTCATTGACCGGTCATTTGGTCTTTTCTACGCTGCATACCAATAATGCACCGGCCGCAGTAACCCGGTTGCTTAACATAGGCGCTCCGGCATATTTAATTCAGCAGACTTTGCTGGGGGTTATGGCTCAGCGCTTAATACGGGTTCTTTGTCGTTGTAAGATTTCCGTCGAGACTGACGAAAGACAATGGCACGCATTGGTTGCGCCGTTTAAAATACCACCTCCGAAAAAAATCTATCGAGCGGTAGGTTGTAAAGAATGCAGAAATACCGGTTTTTCAGGACGTATCGGGATTTATGAAATCTTTGAAAACACCCCTACCCTGCAACCTCTGATAGTTGAAGGCTGCGACAGTATTTTATTGCAGAAACACGCCGTTAAAGACGGAATGCGTCCTTTACGCATCAGCGGTGCTGAAAAAGTGGCTGCTGGACTTACCACCATTGAAGAGGTCATGCGAGTCGCGCCGGAGCAAATAGAGTTATAAATCGTTTGCAACAAGCAATCGTCTGCAAGCCGGTCCTAAATTTATCATAATTGTGAACCCCATGGCGCTGACTGAGTTCCGTACCGGGAAAACTGTTCTGTGTTTCACAACATAAATTCTTGGAAGGAGAACAATATCGAAAGTTGTTTTCTAAGGAGAGAGTCATGCTAGAAAATCAAAACATAGTCCGGCGAATCGATTTTTTCGAGCAATTACACCATGAATTTCTGTATCTGAAAGGCTACGGTACCTATGCTTATATAACTTCAGACACTGTCGATCAGTTATACGAATCCTACCTGGAGTACCAAAAGACATTAATGCCGTCCATCAACCATCGGCATTCAGCTATCGACTTTATCAGACGCTTTATCAAATCCTTGTAACCCAGTTCCCTGCTGACATGAATTTTGTGAGCGGGGAATTATCTATAATTAACTCTTTCATTAGCCCGGCCGGCGAAACCGCTCGGTCTTTATTTTAAACATCAATAATTGCCGCAGCTTGCAGATCGGCATGATACGAAGAACGAACCAGCGGTGCGCTGGCCACTTGCTGAAAGCCCAACGCGCGCGCAATCTCTGCATATCGATTAAACTGATCCGGATGAATATATTCTTTGACGGCGAGATGTTCTTTACTAGGCTGCAAATATTGTCCTAATGTCAGCATATTACATCCGTGTCCTAACAGATCTTCAAGTACTTGCACCACTTCCGTTTCGGTTTCACCCAAGCCCAACATCAAGCCGGACTTTGTCGGTATGCTTGGCATCAATTGCTTGTGGCGCTGCAATAACCTCAACGACGTCAGATAATCAGCTCCAGGTCTGGCCTCTAAATATAAGCGCGGCACCGTTTCCAAATTGTGATTAAAAACGTCGCACGGTTGACTTTGTAAAATTTCCAGCGCCGTATCCATGCGTCCACGAAAATCGGGCGTCAGTATTTCTATCGTGGTATCCGGCGATTGCTGACGGATAGCACCTATGCAGGTCGCGAAATGTCCGGCGCCACCGTCGCGCAAGTCATCTCGATTAACCGAGGTAATCACGACATATTTCAATACCATCGCTTGAATCGTTCGAGCCAGGTTAGTTGGCTCGTCCTGATCCAACGCCTGCGGTTTACCATGCGCGACATCGCAAAAAGGACAGCGACGCGTGCAAAGATCGCCCATGATCATGAAAGTCGCGGTACCGTGACTGAAACATTCTCCTAAATTCGGGCAGGCTGCTTCTTCGCAAACCGTATGCAAGCGATTTTGCCGAAGCGATTGCTTAACCTGATTGACCTTGTCGGCAGCCGGTAGTTTTATGCGTATCCAATCCGGTTTACGCAACGTCGTTTCCGGCTTTTCCACTTTAATTGGTATACGTGCCAACTTATCGGCATTGCGTTTATGGGTGTCCGGCGTAGCGCGTGAGGGCGCGATTAATTTCATGATTCGATCGCCTTAATAATATGGTGAATAACCGGCACCGCTAATTCATGCGTATGCACTTGAACGCCAAAATCGGCCAGTTGCGTCACTTCGAGACCCGCATAACCGCACGGATTGATATTTCGAAACGGGTCCAAGTCCATGGCGTTATTTAGACTCAAACCGTGATAACTACAGCCGTTTTTGATTCTAAGCCCCAACGATCCTATTTTTTTTCCTTCGATATAAACGCCCGGCGCATCCGCTCTCGCTTCGGCACGGATTCCGTATTGCAGCAAGGTATTGATCATGGCGTTTTCCAGCAGCGTTATCGTTTGCCGCGGCCCTAAGTTTAGGCGTTTCAAATCAGCCAAAAAATACACTAGCAGCTGTCCGGGTCCATGATAGGTAACTTGGCCACCTCTATCGGTTTCCACTAACGGTATATTGCCGATTTGTAACACATGTTCGCGCTTACCATTCAGACCTAATGTGTAGACAGGCGGGTGTTCGGTAATCCAAATCCCGTCGGTCGTTTCCGGGCTACGCTCAGCAGTGAACTGCCGCATATCGCGCCAAACGCTCTCAAAATCCCGCAACCCCAATTGCCTTATTCGGATAGGTCGAGCAACCAAAACTTAAAGTGCCACTAACACGTCCGGATGATCGGTCAGACCTTGATAAATCGCATCGAGTTGCGCGCGGCTGGTGGCTTCGATAACGACTGTGACGGCCGTATATTTGCCAGCTTTACTAGGCCTGCTGGTGACCGCGCCTTCGTGAATATCGCAGACATGCCTGCGAATGATTCCCACCACGATGGCGTCGAAATTGTCACTACTCTTCCCCATTGCCTTGATAGCAAATTGACAGGGAAATTCTAAAAGACTTTCTGTATGGTTCATGCCAACGACTTCTTGTAGGCTTGTAACAACCGGTCCATTTTTTGATAAACCGGACCAGGCATCCCGGAACCAACGCTATTTCCATCGATCTCGATCACCGGGACGATCTCGCGGGTAGAACTGGTCACCCAGATTTCGCTAGCATTTGCCAATGCCTCTAGCGCAATTACGTCTTCCCGATAAGGCATTTGATTGGCCTGAGCCAGTTCGATAATGACGTCCCGTGTAATACCCGGCAGGATTTCATTATTTTTCGGCGGCGTGATCAACTCGCCTTCGATAACTGCAAACAAATTGCTAGCGGCACCCTCGGTGACGTAACCGTTCCGTATCAATATCGCTTCTGCACAGTCGTGATCCAAGGCTTCTTGACGCAACAACAAATTCGCCAATAACGCGATCGCTTTTACGTTACACAATTGCCAACGCGTATCGTCGACCGTCAAGGCTTTAATGCCCGCGACGCGTCCAGGAAACGGTTTGATTTCCGAACACATCGCAAACACCGTAGGCACCACATGCTCAGGAAAGCCGTGATCGCGTTTCGCGGCGTGACCTCGTGTCACCTGCAAATAGATATATTGATCCTTGCTGTTGTCGAGCATGGGTTGAAAAATCGCTTGCCATTCGGCAACGGTTTTGTCCATATCAATCCGAATCGCTTGTAAGCTATTGTTTAAGCGGTCAATATGGTCGTTTAGCCGAAACAGTCGACCGGAATAGACGGGAATGACCTCGTATACGCCATCGCCAAATAGAAACCCACGATCCAGTACCGATACTTTCGCATCCGTTAACGGTACGTATTCGCCGTTCAAATAAACTTCATCTGCCATTAGCGCTCCAGCAACACCAATACCGCATCGTATAAGCGCCGGAAAAAGCCGCCTTCCTCAACGTTGTCCAAAGCTACCAACGGTTTACTAATAATAACTTCGCCAGCCAAAGTCACGTTAATCGTACCGACTGTATCACCTTTTTTAATCGGCGCAATGATGACTTTATCGAGTTCCGTCTCGGCTTTTAACTCGTTGAAATGTCGACGAGGCGCCGTAACATAAAGATCTTCGGCCAGCCCGACCGTTAGTTTAGACGTCTCACCTTTTCTGACTCGTGTTTCCGCCAACTGACTATCGGCTTCGTATAGCCTGTGGGTTTCGAAAAACCGAAAACCATAATTTAACAGGGACTGACTTTCGTTAGCCCTCGCAATTGAACTAGCCGCCCCCATCACTACCGAAATCAAACGCATATCCTCACGCTTTGCCGATGCGACCATGCAGTAGCCCGCATCCTCCGTATAACCGGTCTTGAGTCCGTCAACTGACTCGTCACGCCATAACAGCAAATTACGATTTTTCTGAGTAATATTGTTATAGGTAAACTCTTTTTGCGAATCCCAACGGTAATATTCCGGATAATTTTTAATAACTGCCTGCGCCAGTAAAGCCAAATCACGGGCGCTACTGTAATGATTGGGGCTAGGCAGCCCGGTAGCGTTCTCGAAATGGCTGTTAACCATGCCCAGTTTCGATGCCTGCTCATTCATCATTGCGGCAAACGTTTGTTCGCTGCCGGCAACGTGTTCAGCTAGCGCAACGCTCGCATCGTTGCCGGACTGGATAATTACACCTTGCAGCAAGTCCTCAACGGAAACTTGCTTGTTTACTTCAATGAACATCTTAGAGCCGCCGGTTTCCCAAGCCGTTTTACTCACGGTTACTTTTTCATCTAGGGTTAAATGTCCCGCTTTAAGCTCGCTAAATACCACATAAACGGTCATGATTTTGGTCAAGCTTGCCGGGGATACGCGTTTATCCGGGTCCTTTTCAGCTAATACCCGCCCGCTATCGAAATCCATCAAGAAATAGCTGGTTCCGGCGATACTAGGCGCTGCGGGAGTGAAAATAGGTCCAGCCGCTTGCAGACTCTGAGACGTTACAAAATATAGAAGCGCAACAAAAAGACTAAATGTTGAACGGATAGATAACTTCATGATGACAGTTCGATAGTTATTCTGAAAGTAACTATTGTAACACTGTCGCTAGCGCTAGCGACTTAGAAAAACCACTGGAAACGAGCCCAATGGTAACCACGTATGAATCCGCATAAAATCTTACAGCTTAGTTGAGCTGCCTTAAGCCGATAAAACCATTTTTACGCTTGCTTTAACGTAATCGCGAACCGGTACGCTGTGCTTCAAATAGTCTTTGAACATGTGCTGAATATCAACCGGATTCAAATATACATAAGCCCCGCGACCAGTCCTTGCAATAAATTCGGCGCTTAATGCGTCGAAAAAAGCCGCATGGACTACTTTGATTTCGTTTCTGACGGAGGATTTCATTGCCGTTCTCCTTTCTGTTAGCGTCAGAAACCCATGAGCAAACGGCATGCATATATTACCTTTCTATTTAATTTCAATGACATAATAAAAAACATCATCAAATCGCCGATTTTTCGTCGCGAAACGTCACGCCGATTAAGCGGCGTTTTTTACCAACTTACCGGCTTAAAAAAACTCTTCGGAGCACCGCATACCGGGCAAACCCAATCCGTCGGAATATCCTCCCAGCGAGTACCGGGCGGAATGCCGCTATCGGGATCGCCTTTAGCTTCGTCGTAAATATGTTCGCATTCCATGCAATGATATTTCTTGTACTCGGACATTGCCATCCCCTCGTAAAGCGATAAGTCCCGACAAGGACTCAACTAATAGTAAAAAACTGTAACATGTTCCGCAATATGTGGCATAGCGGTCAATTAACGGAGAGACTGCCTATCATAAAAACATTCCTCCGGGTTGACGTTCAACGGATAGTAGTCAAAAAAGTTGAATACCGATTAATCAAATTTCGGGTATGATGTGCCGCCTTTTTGACTGTATGCAAATCAATGCAAATCGGCCCTTACCAGTTACCCAATAATATTTTGCTCGCACCCATGGCGGGCATTACCGACAATCCTTTCCGGCGTCTTTGCGCGCATTTCGGCGCGGGATTAACGGTTTCGGAAATGGTAATTTCCAATAAAGACTTACAACATCACCCACGCACGATGAAAAAATCCGACCTTAGCGGCGAAATTGGTTTGCGTTCGGTGCAAATATTGGGAGTCGATCCGGAGCAAATGGCGGCAACGGCAAAGCTAAATCAAGACCGTGGAGCCCAAATCATCGACATTAATATGGGGTGCCCGGCCAAAAAGGTCTGCTCGGTCGCCGCGGGCTCGGCTTTACTGAAGGATGAGGCCTTAATCGCGCGGATTTTATCGAAAGTGGTGTCTGCAGTAGATATACCTGTAACCCTTAAAATCCGCACAGGGTGGGATCTAGCTCATCGAAATGCCGTGAATGTCGCACAAATCGCCGAAAATTGCGGTATTCAAGCGCTGACGATTCATGGCCGCAGCCGAACCTGCAAATTTAACGGTAATGCCGAATACGACACGATTAAACAGGTAAAACAATCTGTCAGAATACCGATTATTGCTAACGGCGATATCGACGGCCCGGAAAAAGCACGCCACGTTTTGAATTATACCGGGGCCGATGCGATCATGATAGGCCGGGCAAGTCAAGGCAGACCATGGATATTTAGGGAACTATTAAGCAAACTATCGGGGAGCGGCAATACGCCGTCCATTTCCTTGCCCGAAATCAAAACAGTCATTAATCTACACCTGGATAATTTATACAGTTTTTATGGCTCTGCCAGTGGTGTTAGAATTGCCCGTAAACACATCGGCTGGTATTTCGACCAGTTCGGCACGTTGTCTGCCGAGCGGAAAAAACTAATCAATCAGGCACAACGGCCAGCGCAACAAATGGCGCTAGTTAACGCCTCGTTAAACTTAATTACCTCGCGAGTCGCCTAGATGGAAGCAGAATTAAGCAAAATCAACCGTATTAATAACCACACCCTGTCCGATCATGTACGTCAGTCTGTTGAGGACTACTTTGTACATCTGAACGGCCATGATTCGTCAGGCTTATATCAGTTGGTTTTGACCGAGGTCGAAAAGCCCCTACTCGAAATCGCATTAAAGCACTCCGATTTTAACCAGAGTAAGGCCGCAAAAATCCTGGGCCTAAGCCGCAGCACCTTGCGTAAAAAACTGGAACTCTACGGTATCAGCTAATTCCCCACTTCCCTTACTCGAGGTTTGAATGAATAAAAAACTGACTCGCGCGCTGATCAGCGTGTCCGATAAAACCGGCGTCTTGGAATTTTGCCGAGAATTGGAAAAACTCGGCATCGAATTATTGTCGACCGGCGGTACGGCCAAACTGTTGGCCGAAAACCATATTGCCGTTACCGAAGTCTCCGATTACACCGGTTTTCCTGAAATGATGGACGGACGAGTCAAAACCCTGCACCCGAAAATTCACGGCGGCATTTTAGGCCGACGCGGCATCGACGATGCGGTGATGGCGGAAAACGGCATTAAACCGATCGACATGGTCGTGGTTAATTTGTACCCGTTCGAACAAACGATTGCTAATCCGAATTGCGACTTGGAAACCGCGATCGAAAATATCGACATCGGCGGCCCCAGCATGATACGCGGCGCCGCGAAAAACCATGCCGATGTTGCTATCGTGGTCGACCCGGCGGATTACACGCTGGTCTTAGCGGAACTGAAAGAAAATAATGCCGAATTGAGTCACACCACACGCTTTAAATTAGCGCTGAAAAGTTTCGAGCATACGGCGAGTTACGACACGGCCATCGCTAATTACTTAAGTAAGACGATTAACCTAGGTTTCCCCAAGACTTTGAATTTACAGTTCTATCGTCAGCAAACCATGCGTTATGGAGAAAACCCGCATCAAAACGCCGCTTTTTATCGCGAAAAGACCCCCCCGGTCGGCAGCATCGCCGCTACGAAGCAATTGCAAGGCAAAGACCTGTCTTATAACAACGTCGCCGATGCCGATTCCGCATTAGAGTGTGTCAAAAGCTTTGGCGAACAACCCGCTTGCGTGATCGTTAAACACGCCAACCCCTGCGGCGCCGCTGTCAGCGAAAATTTACTCGACGCTTATAAATTAGCTTATGCGACGGATCCGACTTCGGCTTTCGGCGGCATTATCGCTTTTAACGGCGAATTAGATGAAAAAACTGCGGCCGAAATCATCTCGCGTCAATTTGTAGAAGTCATCATCGCACCTAAAGTATCGGATGCCGCCAAGTTAGTTCTTGCCAAAAAACAAAATGTGCGCGTTTTGGAATGCGGGTATTGGACCGACGCCGCAACTTCGGCAACGGATTTCAAGCGCGTAGGCGGCGGTTTATTGGTTCAGGACAAAGATATCGGGATGATCACTGCCAAGGATGTCAAAATCGTTAGCCAGAGAGCCCCAACCGAACAGGAAATGGCCGACTTGATGTTCGTTTGGAAAGTCGCCAAATTTGTTAAATCGAATGCCATCGTCTACGGCAAGAATGGCCAGACCGTCGGCATTGGCGCTGGACAAATGAGCCGGGTCTATTCAGCCAGGATCGCAGGCATCAAAGCCTCGGACGAAGGCTTGACTTTGCCTGGATCGGTGATGGCGTCCGATGCTTTCTTCCCTTTTCGAGACGGAATAGATGCCGCCGCCGCTGCCGGAGTTACTGCGGTGATTCATCCGGGCGGTTCGGTACGCGACGAGGAAGTCATTAACGCGGCCAATGAGCACAACATTGCAATGGTGTTGACCGGCATGCGCCACTTCCGCCACTAGTCTTGATTAACTTGGATCTGCCGCCGTTCGGGCCAACCCAATCATTCGGTTTTAAACTCGGGCACTAAGTCTTTAAGCAAAGCGAGTATGCGCGGCTGATCAGACGCTTGGCAAGCGAGGGTCAATTTCCGAATCGTATTGAACCATGCGTCATTGTCATAGACCCTCGCTTTTGCCAAGTATAATTTGCTATAGCCCGTTTCCATCAATTGTTCTTCATCGTGAAACAGCTCTTCGTATAATTTTTCGCCCGGCCGCAAGCCGACAAATTCGATGGCAATATCCTCGCCGGGCACTTTTCCACTCAACCGAATCATCTGCTCGGCAAGATAAACAATTTTGACCGGCTCCCCCATATCTAACACAAAGATTTCGCCGCCATTTCCGACTGTTTCGGCCTGCATGATCAGTTGGCAGGCTTCGGGTATGGTCATGAAGTAACGAGTAATATCGGGATGAGTAACGGTCACGGGCCCGCCCACCTGAATTTGCTCTCTGAATAGCGGTACCACGCTGCCCGCAGAATCTAACACATTACCAAAACGGACAGTCATGAAGCGCGTAGCACCGGTTTGATTAAAATTCTGGCAAAGGATTTCGGCGGCGCGCTTAGTGGCGCCCATTACGTTGCTCGGATTGACCGCTTTATCGGTCGAAATCAATACGAAACGCTCAACACCACCGGCAATTGCCGATTCCGCCAGAATTTTGGTGCCTATTAGGTTGTTAAACACGGCTTCGCGCACTTGGTCTTCCAACAAGGGCACATGCTTGTAGGCGGCGGCGTGAAAAATCACATCGGGTTTTTGAGTATCTATTACCTGCCTTACGGACAACGCGTCGGCGACGTCCCCAAGCACGGCATGATGCTCTAGCTGCGGATAAAGCCGACGCAACTCGGCATCTATTTTATACAGGTTGAATTCGCATTGATCGAACACAATCAAACGTCGTGGATGTATTCGCGCCAATTGCTTACAAAGTTCCGAACCAATCGATCCGCCACCACCGGTTACCAATATCGCTTTATCTTTCAAACTGGTTTTCATGCGCTGCCAATCCAGTCGGACGGGATCCCGCCCCAGAATGTCCGTAATCGATACGTTTCTTAAATTGGCTTTGGTGACCGTACCATTCAGTAATTCCTTTACTGACGGCAAAGTCTGAAACGGCACATCACACGCTTCGCATATTTCCACAATACGGCGCATTTGCCTGTCCGTCGCGGATGGAACCGCGATCAGCACCACTTCGATTTCCCACCGCTCGATCAGATCAGGCAACTGCTCGATTCTACCTTCAACGCGTATTCCGCGTATTTCACGCCTAAACTTACTAGGCTGATCATCGGCAAAAATAACCGGCAGGTAACCACTATCGGGATTCGATAATAAATCGCGAATCAGCATTTCTCCCGCCGACCCGGCACCGACAATTAATGCCCTACGTCCAACTCTTTCAAGGAAAGCCCGCTCTTTCCAGAATCGATACATAAAGCGGGGTACGCACAGCAGGGCCAGCAAGATTAAGACATACAGCGGCATTACCGACCGCGGCATTCCTTCTAAGCGGTTGTATAGGAACAAGCATCCCGCGATAAAAAAAATCCCTGCCAAAACCGATTTCGCAATACGTATTAAGTCCGGTATCGATGAAAACCGCCATACGCCACGATACAAACCAAACGTCCAAAATGCGGAAACCTGGATCGCTATCACCCCGGGTAAATATAAGAGCGCCTGATAAAAATACTCGTCCGGGATTTCATCCAAGTTAAAACGAAACCAATAGGCCGCAAACCATGCCAGCGGCACCATGGTTAAATCGTGAATGAATATGGCGGTTCGCGAGCGCAACTTAAAACCCATTGCACACCTTATCGGCTTGCCCTGCTTTGAAGTAATAAGCCAACCACAGTAACGGCAGGTAAGCCACTAGCAAACCCAGCAACGCATAACGAGGATACAAAAACACGAAGCATGAAATCGGCAGAAGCCAAAACAAATTGATGCTCCAGCAAGCCAGCAATACTTTCAAGTGGCCATATCGTTTGGCGGCACGCTGATACGCGTGAGAACAATGAGCCTCGTACCATTTTTGCCGGCTAAGAAATCGAAAAATTAAGGTATAGGTTGCGTCAACCATGAAAATACCGAACAAAATCAGCCCGCAATAAAACAAGACTGCGGCTTGTTGTGTAGCCATTAACAACAAAATTCCCAGTAATAGTCCTAAAAATCCGCTACCAACATCACCCATGAAAATTTTGGCCTTGGGCCAATTCCAGAGCAAGAATCCAATCGACGAAGCCGTTAAACTAATAGCGACAGTAAACGAGAACCGATCGATGTAGTACAAATAACCCGCCAAAGCACCGGAAACAAACACTGATTCGGATGCGGCAATGCCATCAGTACCATCCATAAAATTAAACAAGTTTAAAAACCAGACCAATAGAACTGTGCCAAGCAAATAGCCAAACCAGCCGAAATCCGCCATCCGAGTTTTAACAAACCAATCGAAAGGCATCGGCACAAGCAGTTTCGGAAATCCTCCAAGTAAACTTAAAGCCGACAGTGCCGCAATCACATGAATTAATATCCGCCACCGCGCGGAAACATGGCCGTGATCGTCGCAAAAACCAATTCCAGCAACCAATATACTTGAACTTAAGGCGACTAAGGAGTCAGCATGATTAGGAGCGGCAAAAAACAGGAAAATCACGGCAGCGATGAAAGCCAATACAATGGCTCCCCCTCCGCCACGAGGCGTTGGCAGCGTATGCGAACTACGCAAATTGGGCACATCCATTACATTGTTGGATAAGGCGTAAGAGCGAATCCAAGCTGTCAATACAAATGAAACGAGCAAAAGAAGAACAAAATGCAATAACATGCTATTTCGGATTAAGAAAGCGAATAATATCCGGTAAAGATCGTTGAAGTGTGCAGCTAGGATGAAAATCCAATTCCTGCTCGATTTTAACAGAGGAGTACCAGGCGGAACCGCTCAACTTCTGCAGGGCCGTGCTATCAAACGGGAAGCGTCGATGAATCACACAACCAATTATATCGCCGATTTTTGCCGAAGCCTTGAGTAGGCCAATAGGAATTTCCCAACGAACCGGCGGCTTACCGAGCCCCTCTCTAATCCAGTCATAAATTTGCCGAGTCGAATACGACTGTCCATCGGTCACAATATAAACTTGACCTTTAGCCTCCGGCTTTTCCGCCGTTAATATTGCGGCCCTGGCCACGTCTTCCACATGCACCATTGACCTTCGATTATTGAAATTCGGCAAAGGCGGAAACAAACCGAATTTAATCGCTTTAATCATGCGCGGCAAATTGCCCTTGTTGGATTCGCCGTAAACCATGCAGGGGCGAATGACGACTGGATGCGGTACGTAACCGCCATACAAAACCAACTGTTCCGCTTCGAATTTTGAACGGCCATAGCTAGTATGAGCAAAGGTCGTCACCGATTCGTCAACCGCTTGATCATTGCAATCGCCAACGGCCTTAACGCTGCTAAAAAATACGAATTGCTTAACACCGGCTCGCTTAGCCGCTTCAAGAATTTTACGTGTGCCTTCGACGTTTATTTGCCGAAACTCGCGATTATTGCTCGGCCTTTCCGCTACGGCATGTGCCTTGCCCGCGAGATGAAAAATAGTATCTATGCCGCTACATAAATTCTTCGGGCAATTGTCATAGATAAAATCCATTTTGAATGCGTCCGTTTCGTTACCCGTCGAACGATGTCCTAAGGTGCGAACTTTTATTCCTCTCGCACGCAGCAGCGAACACAAGCGTTGACCAATGAATCCATGAGCACCTGTTACTAAAACGTAGCGCATTACAGCATAGCCTGATATACGGATAGAGTTTGTGTTAGCACAATTTGATCCGAAAACTCTTGTTCTACTCTAGCTCTTCCGGCCCTACCCATTTCTTTACGTAATTGCTGATCAAGAATCAGCTTTTCCAATGCATCCGCCAACGCGTTTATATCCCTTGGAGGAACTAAGATGCCGTTAACGCCGTCCTCGACAATCTCATGGCAACCCGCGGTATCGGTCGTCACGATAGGCCGAGCGCAAGCTGCGGCTTCGATCAGGCATTTGGGCACGCCTTCACCGTAATACGACGGCAGAACCGCGACATGACCGCCGCGCCAAAACTGCGCTATATCGTCGACCTGTCCGATCCAGCGTACGTCACCTTCCTGATTCCAAGTCTGCAAATCTTCCAAACTGACCGAAGCCATATTCTCTGAATCGGGCTGACCTAATAAAAATGCATCGAATCTTAATCCTTTTTGTTTGAGCAACGCTACTGCCGCAACGTATTCCCCGACTCCCTTATCCCACAACAGACGCGAAGCAAGTGCAACGGAGACAGTGCCATCGGGCTCCGGGCTAGGATAAAACCTCTCAATATCCACGCCCGACCCCTTGATTAATCTGACGCAAGACCGATCGATTTGTAATCTTTGCAACAATGCCTCGTGATCTTCCTTATTCTGGACGATAGTGCATGTATTTCTTCTGCGAAATAAAATTCGGCACAAGAATTCCACCCACGGCCTTAGCAATCGAGCTTTGAAGCGCTGACTGGAAAAAATAACCCCAAGCCCGGCCAGCAAATTGACCACCTTAAGCCGACGCATGAACAACGCAACGATACCGCCGTACAAAACCGGTTTGAGTGCAATATGATGAACAATATCAGGTTTAACTTCACGGTAAACTTTCGCAACTTGTAACAAAGTGCGAAGTTCGGTGACAGGATTGATTCCCCCTCGATCGACATTTAGCGGAATGACGTTTATTCCCGCGCTGCGAATAATATCGCCATGTCTATGCAGACGTGTCAGCACGGAGACTTCAAATCCCGCTTGCCGGGCCGCTTTAGCCAATGCCAAACGGTGCGAACAGAAATACCAGTCTTCCGTGACGAAAAAGAGTAATTTGGCTTGGTTCGGCTTCATTAAAGATCAGCACATATCAAAGATTCATCCCAAACCCTTCGATAAGCCAGGACGGTTTTTTCGATACTAAAATTCTCGACGATTCTATTGCGGCAGCGTTTTTGTCTATCTGTCCAATCCGCTTTGTTTTTCATTAGCGTAAACGCCTGAATCAAAGCAGAGGCCAGCGCATGCGCATCTTGTGGCTTAACAATCCAACCGGTGTCGCCAACGATCATTGCAGCGTCTCCCACGTCGGTCGTCACGCAAGGCGTACCGCATGCCATCGCTTCCGCCAAGACATTCGGGAACGCTTCACCGTACGCGCTAGATAAGACGTGAACGTCTATCGCATTCATGATGTCGGGGATATCGTTACGAGGTCCCAATAATATCGTTCGGTCGGTCAAGTCGTAATCGTCGAGCAATTGTAAAAAAATCGTATTTTCCTCGCTCAAACCCTGTCCAACCAATACGCAACGAAATTCATGCCGATCTGCTTTCAGGACCGCTAGCGCTTTAAGCAAATTCGTATGATCCTTTTGCGAATCGAACCGCGCAACCATTCCTAACACCGGCATGGTATCAACGGCACCGAATTCCTCGCGCGCACATAGTCTGGCTGTTGGATTCGGACTGAATTGTTTCAAATCATAACCATTCGGTATGACTATGCATTTATTCGACGGATAGCCCAATTGTCGATGAACCTCAACGGCTCTGTTAGCACAACAGATGATTTTGGCGGGTAACCATACCGAAACCTTGGCACAAAGCCGCACGACTAAGCGAGTCGAAAGTTTCGTCTTGACCGGATGCACATCGCTATGCCTGACTCCCCAACAAATTGTTTTAATACCAGTCATCTTTGCGACGCCGCCCCCGATCAAATCGGCATGATACATCCAAGTTTGCAAGACATTGGGGCGCTTTGTTCGTATCAACATAAAAAGCTTTATGAATGAATAAAAACCATAAAATAAATTTTTATGAAAATTCAAACATATAACTTCTATACCTTCTTTTTCCAACATCGGTCCGTACTTGCCGGGACCAGTCAGTGAAATTACTATATGTTTGTCAACAATGTCGGATCGGCACAATCGATAGAGGGTGGCTTCCGCTCCCCCGTTCTGTAGACCGGATATTACGTGTAAAACTTTAAGCTGCAACATCACTCTAACGCAACCAATAGGAAAGATCTCTTGCAAGAAGCAGCGATAAAGTTTCTATGTCAGCCTTGAAGTGATGTTTAAGCCTTAAGCGCATTTCGTCGGACATTGGCGGTCTCGCCCGGTAAATCCTATTTTTTTGGTCGATACCTCGAAGTATCCCCAAACTACGGCGTATGCCGATACGCCGTTTCGCAAACTCAAGCCAGCGCAGCAATAATCTAAGATACGGCCAACGCGTTATTTTACTGGTATTGAATACCGGAAAATTTTGACGGCCATCGTCGTCAACCCCTAAAAACGCTAATATTTGCCGATATACCGACCCCGGGTCGTGTTTCAAGTCATCCAATAACACTGTAAAAACACGTTCTTTAGGCACTGTTTCATAAAGACGCGACAACTGCCCCCCCAAAGCACACGCCTCGTCATAGAGTAAATGCCTGGGGTTCCTGCACCAACGAGTAAGCTCACGACCTTGGCGTCTTTGGTCGATCAAATTCCAAGCCTTTTCAAAATCTTCGATGTGTTCACTCCCGCTGACCACTAACTGCTCATGCAGCGAATATGCCATCTCTACCGGATTACGTAAGCAAACAATGTAGCGCGCATTTGGCGAATATTCTTCGATATTTCGAACGGCGGCAGGCGAATACAAATACCACGGCGACGCTTCCCCAACGGCAATGTGTTGTTCATTCGCGCCTCTAAAAAGGCGTTCGTAATCCTCTCTATCGGGCGTCGTAATCCATGCATCTCCGGTATTAAAATGCAAGGGTTCTTTGTGCGGAGACATATAAACCTGCGGATGCTCCGACAACCATGCCGCGAGCGAAGTCGTACCGCATTTTGGAGCACCCAAGATAAAAAAGTTAGGTTTTTTCATTCCGAATCGCTCTCTGCTCGCTCCAGACACCCAAAAAGCTGCGCTCCAGTCGAATATCTTATAAGTTTATTTGTCAGGTCATTATACCCTTCGTTGAAGGTTTTTCTTGCACCAAAAAATAGATTCGCGTCTCTTTCACATGCATATGAAAAGGTGCGAAACGCATCGGCATCATTTAGCAAACATTCTACAGACTCTATTAAATCATTATCGTTTTTCGCTAATTTACCTAGCTTTTCCATTATTGAATACATTATTAACGCCTGTTCATCCATATAGGGGCACCAAATTATGCCACAGCCAGATTTTGCAGCTTCTATCATTGCGGTAGACGAAACAGATATCGCCAGTATGTATTTCGCCGGAATATCGCCGTAACGCCGATTAGAGGCATCAAACCAGTCAGGATAATCACGATTCAATGTTTCAATATGACTCTTGGTTAACGGACTTAAAGGGTGAGAACGCACCGACATCAAAACCTCGTCTTTCTTAGATAAGAGTCCTTTAAAAACATTAATAATTTTATCGTTTGCCTTTTTATTGCCGCCGAGAATTAACACTATCCCAAACTCAGAACTGCTTTCCTTACTCCAGTTAAATCGCAATGGCGCATCGTCACGACCCGCTCGATCCGATTCGATAATTCGATGCGCATCGATTCCATGTTGAACCAACAACTCATAGCTATTTTTATCTGTAACATGATAAAAATCCGGTAATAACTGTTGCTCAAGCGGAAAGTCGCGGTCTTTAAAAACACGTTCCGCCGGCCTCAATTCTGCCAAGGATCGAGGCAAAAAACACACGCTTGGCGCCATTTTTTCCCTTGCGACAAATACAAATATTTTCTTTAAGTTATTGTTTAGAGACGATTGAAAAAAAACAAATTTAACTTGAAATACTTCAAAAACCTTTCTGATCGACAAAATCAAAAGCACGTTTTTGAAGAATAAAATGTAATTACTTTTTTTAATAAATTTAAATAATAAATTATGATGATTTATCTGACTCTGTTTCTGCTTTAAAGCTTTATTGAAGGAAATCAACTCATGGACGCCAATAACCCAAGCTTTTAGGTCCAGCAAGGATAAAAGCCTATAAGCAATCCCATTCTCGAAAAAAATACCTTTTTTTAAGTTTATGCTTATGGATACATAATCAGACGTTATTTGTCTTAGAAACCCCCCATATTTATGATTGCTTCCACCGGAAACGTCGATAGCCACGCATGGATATCCTTTCCTTTTTAAACGCGGTTTTCTATTTAAAAAACCGTTCATCATAAATATGAGTACGGATACATTTTTGATAAAATAGGCTGCGTTTTTAAGATGCCAAAAAAAACTTCCTTTTAATTTTCGTTTTACTAAAAAAGAATTGGCACGCAAAACTTCATCTAGCGCTCCGGAAACAAAACTTGATTCAATACATATGCAATCCACTTGTTTTATTCTATGGATTTCGTTGATCAACTCAATCAAATAATAATACCAGATGATATTATTTTTTCCCTTGAGGCGAAATGAATCATGCAAATACCAATTGTCCGTAATAGGCCATGCGTAAATGCCTTCGGCGCAATTCTTGAACGCCCTCGCGATTTCCAATACATCGTTATCTAATTTTTTTGCTGCGGTTTCTAATACTGTTAATCTTTCATCAACAGAAAAAAACTCTTGAACCGGCTGATCATCAATAGCAAGATTTGCCCCGATACAGGCGTCGTCGTATATTGTTAGGATTAATTTATTATCAGCCATTAAAAGTAATTCGTTAAATATGTCTATAAAATTTTCGTGCCGCCATCTCTTTTATCAATACAAATCCGTTAAGTTTAAATAAAAACGCAGAAAAAAAATACATAGTTATAGACAGCATGCCAAACACGGTTATTTCGACTAATGGCTCCCAAGAGACGTAATTTACAATATAGAAACAGCAAGCTGCAACTACAAAAGACAATAACAAATTGGTAATAAAATCACTTAATTGTTCTCTTATAGAATAACCTATCAACTTCGATAGAAAATAACTGTTCGGGATAAAAGTTAAAATGGAACTAATAATTTGCCCTATTAAAATTCCTAAAATTCCAAACTTAATACTAATTAAAAAAACAGTCACTACAACTAATTTCTTTAAAACTTCTAAATAAAAGTATAAATCGGATCGGCCTTTGACTTTGAGGAGGTTCAAATTGATGGTCGTAATTGGATCTAACAATCCGGCAAAACATAACAATTGAAAGTATTCCGCCGCCGCTGACCATTTTGCCGGCATTAATCCTTCGAAAATTTGACTGGAAAGTACGGCCAAAATGGTCATCACCGGAAAGAGAAGAAAAGTTACAACCGACGTAATTTTTCTGTAGCGAGCTTTCAGGTCTTTCTCACTTTCATTTAATTTGGCTAAAGTGGAATAGCTAACGGTATTTATCGACCCAATCAATTGATTGATGATCATATCTTTGATCTTTTCTGCAAAGAAATAGCACCCGGCGGTTGATGCATCAAAAATCTTTGCAATAACTGCTATATAAATATTCGAAAATATGATGTTAATCGCTCCGGATAGGAAAAGCTTGTATCCGAAAGCGTACATTTGTTTGAATGCCTTTTGGCTAAAACTAAGTGACGGCCTCCATCGCCGTTTAAACCATAAAAAAACCGCTTGTGTTAAGGAAAAAACTAGCGATTGACTAACTAATGCCCATACACCAAATCCCGAATAAGCAAAAGCGACTGATATTATCGCTGATAAAAAACTGGCAGGTATAAAAATTTGTGTCCCTGTTTTGAAATCAATCTCTCTATGTAACTGTGCATTCTGGACCACAATGAATGAATTAATAATAACGCCTATCGCGGAAATTCTTATAAGATTAACTAATCTCTCTTCATCGTAGAATGCGGCAATCCAAGGAGCTGCGCCATATAAAATACAGTAAGAGCCTATCCCCATTAACAAATTCGAGTAAAATGCGGTATTGAAATCTATCTGGGTTGCGTCTTTCTTCCGAATTAATGCCTCTTTAAAACCAGAGTTCATCAGAGAAGAGCCGATAGCTAAAAATACGGTCATCATTGCGACTAAAGCAAAATCTTGCGGAAGCAAAACCCGCGCAAGCAACAATATTACTACAAAGTTTATACCTCGCCTCACTAATAGTTGGATAAAATGCCAAACAATTCCATGAAACGTTTTGTTTATTAATGTCATAAGAAAGGAAAATATAATAGGTATTTTTCGCATCGAAATAATACGCTATTATCAATTGAAAAATCTCCGTGCATTAGATCAATTTGCGTGCAAAGGCGAAGCCGCAAGTCCGTCGAACCTGAGGGGGCAACCTTATTGAGGTTTAAATTTATCCGAAAATGGAGCAAAAGAGCGAATTGATTTAAAATGGATAGGTCACCAACTGCGGCCAAAATCTTATTGTTTAGATTGTTAACTAATGACGGAACTTCAACTCAACCTTTTCCCTTGTTTTCAACCGATCGTTAGTGTAGCCAACGGAAAAATCATCGGCTATGAAGCGCTAGCCCGACAAATAAATTCCAATAACGCAGTCGTCTCGGCCGGCTCGCTTTTTTCATCAAGCACATTGAGTACGGAGCAAAGGACCGCATTCGATCGAGATGTTCGGTGGAAGGCCCTGCAAAAATTTGCCGAACTCGATAATAATACATCATTAGCCATCAATATTTCGGCATCGTGGATAGAAAATTTACGACACCTTAATGCGCTTCCCACTCTTAAGATGCTGGACGACTTAAAGATCGACCGTCATCGCATCATAATCGAAATCAGCGAACAACATGCCGATCTAGTTAAACTGACTGAAATAGTGAAACGATACCGCAAACAAGGCTTGCGCGTGGCATTGGATGATTTTGGCGCCGGTGCATCGCAGTTGCAGCGAGTCATGGCGATACAGCCTGACATTATCAAAATCGACATGCGGCTATTCAAAAAAGCCACTAAGGGCGGTATTGTCGGTGAAGTGGTCTCAATGATGACCCGTTTGGGAAAACGCACAGGTTGTCAAATCATTTGCGAAGGCGTTGAAACCGACGAGGAATTTTTGTTCGGGTTGAACTGCGGCGCTCAATATATGCAAGGACACTTGTTTTCGCCGGCTCAACCCGATTTCATGCCGGCCGACAGCTATGAACAACATATCGTGTCCTTGCGCACCAAATTCTTAAAAAGAAAGATTGCCAAAATAAAGAACAAAATCAAATCAATCGCTAACACCAAAGAACTTATATATCGTTTGGCGAAACAATTACAAGGTGACTTTAATCTAAATGAACTCGCTAGCTGGAATTTCGCCGAAAGCGGTGTCATTCGCTTTTATTTGTGCGATAACGATGGTTATCAACTATCGCCGGATTTTAATTTTTCCGAAGACAAATGGTTTACCGACCCGCGCAAAATCGGTTTTAATTGGTCCTGGCGACCGTACTTTTTTCAGTTGCTTGCCTTAGAAGACAGTGGCGACCGCGACCGTATCATTACCTCGGAGCGCTACCGGGATTTCAGCACTGATTTTCTTTGTAAAACACTATCGTTACGACTTGATACGGACCGAATATTGCTGGTCGATATCGTGGCATCGGAATAATAATCACCGCACATACTATGAAATACTGGCTCATGAAATCCGAACCCGATGCGTTCAGCATCGATGACCTTCAAACACGGCCGCAGCAAACCGAACATTGGGATGGGGTTCGCAATTATCAAGCTCGAAACATGATGCGGGATGAAATGCGAATAGGCGATCAAATCTTTTTTTATCATTCAAATTGCAAGCTACCCGGCATCGTCGGCATCGCGGAAGTCGTTAAAGAAAGCTATCCAGATTTCACCGCCTTTGATCCTCAAGATAAACATTTCGATCCGAAAAGTAATCCCGAAAAGCCGACGTGGTTTATGGTCGATGTTCGATTTGTAAGGAAATTTGCGCGTACGATCACTCTACAGGAGCTCAAACAAAAACCGGAATTATCTGATCTTGCATTGGTAAGACGCGGCAATCGACTATCCATCATGCCGGTTACCGAACGGCAATGGACATTGATACGGGAGTTAGAAAACTCTGTTTCTTGAACCAAGCGTTCGTTCACCCAAACGAGTGATCGCTCGTTTTTAAGCTTAGTTTTAGAGACCGCGCATTTACATCAGCCAATCCGGCCTCGCTATCATAACGACCGCCAATGCCAACATCACTGAACCGCTAACTAACTTTAACCAACGCCCCGATTCTTGGGTTAGCTTATGGCTGCCTAGGGTAATCACTGCGATCGCAACCATCAAGGAGTCGTCCGCAATATAAGCAAGGATATAAAGCAAAAGGTAAGCATAGTATTCGATCGTGCTGAATCCGTGCTGGCTTAGTACGGCGGTATAAATCGCCGGCAAGCCCGCCGTGCACAGCAATTCGATGAAGTTAACCAACACCGCCAGAACGGTAACCGAGATCAATGACGCCGTCATCGCTTCGGTTTGCATTAATTGGCGCATCCTAGCGTATAAACCGGGTTTGGCCGAATCGGGAATCGAAAACGAAATACCTTGATTAAAGGCAAAATAGTCTTTTACGTTTACGGCGCCGATCACGATGGCCAATCCCGCTAAAGTCCAGCGTACCGAATCGGACATTCCCATCAGCAAAAACACATTCAGCCAGGCTGCCATGAACGCATAATACACTGCGCCACTGACCAGCACGAAGGTGCCCGCTACCAAAGCCATGCGCCGACGATTTTGCAGCCTGATTAATAGCGACAGCAAAAATAGCAAAACCCACATTGCGCATGGATTAAAGCCGTCCAGCAAGCCCATCGCCAATGTGAACATCGGTAGCCCCAGGCGTTCGACGCTGATGCGGCCAAACCAGCCGGCATCGACCTGCTGACTGACGGAGGCATTGTCGATAAACGCCGTTAACTCCGGGCCGCTGGTGGCTGCGTCTGCAAAACCGACCATCACCTTGCCGTGCATCGCAAAGGTCGGTACACCCGGCGGCCAAATTCCGGCTTTTCGGGAAAGATTGATTAGTTCAATGCGAGCACTGGGATCTTGATCCAGCGATCGGTAGATAATTTTGAGATGGGGGCGCTGCGCAGCAACATGAGGCAAAAACGTTTTCGCTTCGGCACAGTGCGGACAGCCATCGCGCACATACACTCGCAAAATGCCCAGTTCTTGCGCATTGCTCGCCCAAGCCACAATAGGCGCAACCAGCAGGCCGAGTAAGCATATATAACGATACAAATTAAGCGGCCTGGGCCGATTCAACGTTCCGGTGCTTGTCGGCATATGACACACCATCGTCCTTGATCTTTTTAACCTATCGCGACAATAACGCCGTCATTTCCTCGCGTTGAATGACTTCTTTTTCTTGCAACAGATCGGCCAATTTATCCAGTTGTTGCCGCTTGCTGGTCAATATCTCCTCGGCGCGTTTTTGACCTTGTTCGACCAAGTCCTTGATTTCGGCATCGACGATACGGGCGGTTTCTTCGCTGTAATTGCGCTGCTCGGATATATCGCCGCTCAAGAATTGCAATTGCTGACGTTGGCCGTAAATCAGCGGCCCGAGCTTTTTGCTCATCCCCAGATAACACACCATGTTACGCGCGATTTCGCTGGCTTTCTCCAGATCGTTTTGCGCGCCGGTTGAAATGCTACCTAATGCCAATTGCTCGGCCATGCGTCCGCCCAACAGAATCGCCAATTGGTCTTTGAGCTCGTCCTCGGTGGACAGGTATTTTTCCTCTACCGGCAACTGCAGCGTAAAACCAAGCGCCGACACGCCGCGCGGAATGATCGATATTTTATGCACCGGTTGGCCGGTCGGCACGGATTCAGCAACCAGGGCATGGCCGGCTTCGTGGTAAGCCACGCGGCGTTTTTCTTCGGGGCCCAGCACCCTGTTTTTCTTTTCCGGCCCCGCCATGACGCGGTCGATCGCGGCTTCGAAATCAGCCATGCCGACCGTATCGCGGCCCCCACGCGCCGCCAAAATGGCCGATTCGTTTGCGATATTGGAAAGATCCGCGCCGACAAAACCGGGAGTGCGTTTAGCCACAGTTGCCAAATCGACATCTTGAGCCAGTTGCATGCCTTTGCTGTGCAATTTCAAAATCGCGATGCGGTCTTGCAAATCCGGTTTTTCAACCACGATTTGCCTATCGAAGCGGCCGGCCCGCAACAAGGCTTTGTCCAGGATCTCCGGTCGATTGGTGGCGGCCATGACGACGACGCCGGAAGCCGGATCGAAGCCGTCCATCTCGGTCAGCAATTGATTAAGGGTTTGCTCGCGTTCGTCGTTGCCTCCCATCACGACGGGGCCGCCACGAGATCGTCCGATCGCATCCAATTCGTCGATGAAAATAATACAAGGGGCTTTTTGCCTGGCCTGTTCGAACAAGTCCCGCACCCGCGCGGCGCCGATACCGACAAACAACTCGATGAATTCAGAGGCGCTGATGTTGAAAAACGGCACACCCGCTTCGCCGGAGACCGCTCTAGCCAACAAGGTTTTGCCGGTGCCTGGCGATCCGACCAGCAACACGCCTTTCGGCATACGCCCACCCAACTTCTGCAGTTTTTCCGGCGATTTCAGAAAATCGATGGTTTCTTTTAATTCCTGCTTAGCGCTTTCCGCGCCGGCCACGTCGTCAAAGGTTATTTTGCCGGCTTCCTGCTGAATCTTGATCTTGTTGCCGATATTCAAAAATCCCCGCCCCGCGCCGCCGGTCATTTTCGGCAACAGCCACATCCAAATGCCGGCAAAAATAGCGATAGGGATAATCCAATTGAACAGGACGTTGCTGAACCAGTTTTCGCCGCTTCTGACCACGTATTCCACTTTATGGTCTTGCAAGTTTTTGGTTAGCGACTCATCCCAGAGTGGAATGGTAAAGAAATACTTGCCGATCTTTTTGTCTTCTTCCTTCAGGCTACCGTTGATAAATCGTTGGGTGACGACGGCATTTTCCACTTTATCGGCACTCACCAATGCCAGGAACCGGCTATAGGGAATTTCCTTTCCATTCGGTTTTTCTCCGCCTGCTAAGATGGAGAGGACAAATAAAACGAGCAACACATAAAGCCAGGTGCGAGGCTTTTTGTTGTTCGCAGCATCCGGACTATCCGACGGAGCCCGATCTTGGGAAGACGGTTTGAACAACGCAGCTAATTTATCATCCAGCCAGCGGAACGATAAAACCAACCATTCCCACAGGGCTTTTAGCATTTCGATCAATTTGTGTTGTCCGCTCATGATATGTCCACCCTCTACAAAGAAAAAATCAAAGCGCCGGCTTTACTCCGTTTATTTTCCAACCTTTCCTCGATTAAGCGGGCGATAGTTGCCGATAAGCGCTACTGTAATACAACAACGGCTCGCCATTGCGGCACACCACTTTTTGTACCTCGCCGATCACGATCCAATGCGTGCCGGCTGATACCTGTTCGACAACCCGGCATTCCAGGCAGGCCAATGCGTCGCTTAACAAAGGCGCGCCGTTATCGCCCGATTCCCAGGCCGTATTGGCGAAACGTTCTTCCTGCGAACTGCCGCCGGCGAATTTATTGGAAACATCTTGTTGTTCATTGCTCAGTATATTGACCGCAAACTGATGTTGATCCAAAACAACAATACCGGTATCGGTATTCTTATTCAAACAAACCAAAATTTGCGGCGGATCGAGCGACACGCTGCTGAACGACGTGGCAGTCATACCCTTTAAACCTTTGTCTGCGGATTGCGCGGTCACTACGGTGACGCCACTTGCCCATAGCTTTAGAGCACTTTTAAATTCATTTGCATCGACAGTCATATATTTCTCTTTTAAAGATTATGCTTTTAACAGTTTCTTGAGGTCATAGTGGTAAATAAAACCGGGCAACGCAAATACTACAAATAGACAAAGCGTCGCCACGTAAAATTCCCATTGTTGGGAATGTACGCCGCCAGTCAATTTGTTTTCCAATGCCATCGCCAATAAGCCGGTTAAGCAATAAAATACCAGCCATTCCAACCAGCGCCACCAAGCCGTCTTGTTTAGCCTCACCACCAACAAAAAATGTTCGGTAAGCCAAGGAATATTGGCAGCGATAAAGGCGGCGACCAATAACACCTCGTAAACATTGCTACGCATCATTAGTTTTTCGGACGCATATGCGGGAACAATAACACGTCGCGGATGCTAGGCGCATTGGTAAACAACATGACCAATCGGTCTATGCCTATGCCTTCACCGGCGGTTGGCGGCATGCCGTGCTCCAGAGCTGTGATGTAGTCCGCATCGTAATGCATCGCTTCGTTATCACCCGCTTCTTTTTCCTCGACTTGTTTACGGAAGCGATCGGCTTGATCCTCGGCGTCGTTCAGTTCGGTAAAGCCGTTGGCGATTTCACGACCGCCGACGAAAAATTCGAAGCGGTCGGTCACGTGCGGATCGCCGTCATTGCGGCGCGCCAGCGGCGACACTTCCACCGGATAAGCCGTGATGAAGGTCGGATTCATCAAGCGATGTTCGACGGTCTTTTCGAAGATCTCGATTTGCACCTTGCCCAGACCATACGTCTCCTTGACCGGAATATTCAATTTTTCGGCTACTTTAATCGCGGCGCCGCGCGTATTGAGGTCATCGATCGTCAAGTCAGGATTAAAATGCAGGATCGATTCCAGTACCGTCATGCGCGCGAACGGCTTGCCGAAGTCATACGTTTCGCCCTGATATTCGATGCTGGTCTTGCCGACGATGTCTTCGGCGATGCCGCGCAGCATCGCTTCGGTCAAATCCATCAAATCGCCATATTCGGCGTAGGCCTGATAGAACTCCAACATGGTGAATTCCGGATTATGCCGAGTCGACAAACCTTCGTTACGGAAATTACGGTTGATCTCGAATACCCGTTCGAAACCGCCGACGACCAGGCGCTTCAAATACAGTTCCGGCGCGATGCGCAGATAAAGATCCATGTCCAACGCATTGTGGAAGGTCGAAAACGGACGTGCCGTCGCGCCGCCGGGGATGACCTGCATCATAGGAGTTTCGACTTCCAGAAAGTCGCGCTGTACCAGAAATTCACGAATGTAATTGACGATTTTTGAGCGCATGACGAAAGTCTTGCGGGTATCGTCGCTCATGATCAAATCCAGGTAGCGCTGACGGTATTTGATTTCCTGATCGGCGATGCCGTGGAATTTCTCCGGCAATGGGCGCAAGGCTTTGGTCAGCAGCCGAATTTCGTCGACCTTGACGCTGAGTTCGCCGACCTTGGTCTTGAACAACACACCTTCCGCACCGATGATGTCGCCGATGTCCCATTTCTTGAAGCGCTCGTTGTAAACGCCTTCAGGCAAATTATCGCGCGCGACGTAAACCTGAATCTGGCCGGACATATCTTGCAAATGGCAAAAACTGGCCTTGCCCATGATGCGGCGGGTCATCATGCGGCCGGCGATTTTTACCCGAATCGGTTCGGCCGTCAGTTCCTCTTCGGATTTTTCGCCGTATTCGGCCAATAATTGACCAGCCACCACATTGCGGCGAAAATCGGTCGGAAAAGCAACGCCCTCTTCGCGCAGGCCGTTGAGTTTTTCTCGGCGTTGTTTGATCTGTTCTTGTTCGTCGTTTACGAGTTCTGACATGAATTAAATTACTTAAAAAATATTATTGAAAAAGTTTCTTGAATAGATAAAAACAAATCGAAGGACTTCGTTTTGATCTATTATTTAGTTTCAGATGGTTGAAACTGAACGTAAATATTCTGGTGCCCACTTTCCATTTTTCTTTGTTCAACCTTCACATAATCGAGTGAGGTTATCAGTTTCCCTAATTTACTGAATCCATAATTTCTCGGATCAAACGAACTATCGACTCTGGGAATATAACTACCGACACCACCCAAATTTGCCCACCCATCCTCTTCAGAGGCTGATTCAATAGCGTCCTTAATCAATTTTTTTAGTGTGTCATCAGCAGTTTTCTTATTATTGCCTGTCTGCTCTTTTTTATCGTCTTTGGGAGATGTTGCGCTTGTGCTCACGTTAAAAAACGCTTTCGAGTCGCCGATTGATCGTGCATCCAATGTTGATGCCTCGTCATCCATTATCGTTTCAGTAAAGATAAATTTATTGCACGCCGCTCGAAATGGTTCTGGGGTACTTCTACGGCCAATTCCGATGACTTCGAGCCCTGATTCTCTAATACGCGTTGCTAATTTAGTGAAGTCGCTATCACTTGAAACCAAAAAAAAGCCGTGAAACTTGCCCGTATAAAGCAGATCCATGGCGTCGATGATCAACGCAGAATCAGTGGCATTTTTGCCTGTCGTATAACTAAATTGCTGGATTGGCTGAATGGCATGCTTATTCAAAACACTCTTCCACTGCACCAGCTGTGGACTTGTCCAGTCGCCGTAACATCGGCGCGAGGTAGTGTCACCGTACCGAGCAGTTTCGGTTAGCACTGCATCGATAGATTTCGCCTGGGCGTTATCGGCATCAATCAATAATGCAAAACGTTTATTGTTGGAAAGTTGCATTCTTATTCCTTTGGAATTAACTAACCGAAGTCCTGCGCATGATTATTGAATTCAACCGATGGTTTTCCCGCAATCAAGCCAAACACCGAAATATCCTCATCGATCTGGGGCCAATGTATTCCTTCGCCATCGCCAAGTATCTGATAATCGTCCCTCTGCCTCGCATCAGCTTTGGCCAACCGAGGAAACCAAATGATAGGTACTGAAATTTGGCGTCCGTCGACTAAGAGCACGATCAATTCCTGATCTGTACAAGTAACCGAAGATGCTCTAGGAATTTCAACGGCTAAAGAATTCATTCCAGGCCTCCATTAAGACTTTCTGATTTTCTTCTACCAGTTTATTCAACTTAGTCAATTCATGTGCGGAAAAACCGGTACTTCTCGCATATACCACGGGGCTTAGCCAGAATTTCGCCAAGGCCTTTTCACACTGAACGTGAATATGTGCGGGTTCACCATTTTCATTGCTGTAAAAGAAAAAACGGTAACCGCCAACTCTCAATACTGTGGGCATCGAATTCGGTGCTAAGTCACTAAAACTTTACAACCCGCTCTTCAAACTGGCCTCGATAAACTGGTCCAAGGCGCCGTCCAATACCGCCTGGGTATTGCCGGTTTCAACATTGGTGCGTAGATCCTTGATACGAGACTGATCCAAGACATACGAACGAATCTGACTACCCCAGCCGATGTCGGACTTGGAATCCTCGACCGCCTGCTGGCTTTCGGTACGCTTCAGCATTTCCAGTTCGTACAATTTGGCTTTCAACTGTTTCATCGCGGTATCTTTGTTCTTGTGCTGCGAACGGTCGTTCTGGCACTGCACGACGATCCCGGTCGGGTTGTGGGTAATCCGCACCGCCGACTCCGTCCTGTTGACGTGCTGGCCACCGGCGCCACTGGCCCGGTAAACGTCGATGCGCAAATCGGCCGGGTTGATGTCGATCTCGATGTTGTCGTCGATTTCAGGCGACACGAACACCGAAGCAAACGACGTGTGGCGGCGGTTGCCCGAATCGAACGGCGACTTACGCACCAAGCGGTGCACGCCGGTTTCGGTGCGCAACCAACCGAAAGCATAAGGTCCTTCGAAGCGTATCGTCGCGCTCTTGATGCCGGCCACGTCTCCGGGCGACTCCTCGATCAATTCGGTCTTGAAACCTTTGTCTTCGCCCCAGCGTAAATACATGCGCTCTATCATTGATGCCCAATCCTGAGCTTCGGTGCCGCCGGAACCGGCCTGAATATCCAGAAAGGCGTTGTTCGGGTCCATCTCGCCGCTGAACATGCGCTGGAACTCCAAACCCGCGACTTGCTTTTCGAAACCCTCTAAATCGGCCGCAACCGTGTCGACCGTGTCGGCGTCATTTTCCTCCACCGCCATCAACAGCAATTCTTCCGCGTCGTTCAGGCCTTGTTCCAAGCCTTTGATGGTCAACACCACGCTTTCCAGCATGGCGCGTTCCTTACCCATCGCTTGCGCCCGTTCCGGGTTGTTCCAAATAGCCGGGTCTTCCAGCTCCCGCAAAACCTCCACCAAACGTTCGCTCTTAGTGTCGAAATCCAAATAAGTTTTCAGACTGGAACCACGTTCGCGCAAATCGGCGATTTTGTATTTGATCGGATTGATTTCTTGCATGAACCCTCAAAACCCAGCAAAACACCGGCATACCCGGCAATTCGAAAAAGCGTGCAATTATAAACGATTACGCGACCGGCTTGCTCGACTGGTTTTTTAGCGACCAAGCGATACAAGCCATGCCGGCCAATATAAACGGAATGCTAAGCAATTGACCGGTTGTCAAAGCAAAACCGGTCGCATACATGGCTTGCTCGGTTTTGACGTATTCCAGGAAAAATCGCACCCCGAACAGCATGACCAGAAAACAGCCGAACACAAAGCCGGGCTTGTCGCCCCGTTTCTTATAAATCAATAGCGAAATCCCGTAAATCATTAAATAACTGAACGATTCGTAAAGCTGCACGGGATGACGCGGTATGGCATCGACGCGAACAAACACCACGCCCCAGGGCAACTGAGTCGGGATTCCCAAAATCTCCGAATTAAAAAAATTGCCTATCCGTATCAACGCGCCTGCCAGCGCGGTTGGAATACACACTCGATCCAACAACCAGAAATAGCCGTCGCCGAATTTCCGCCGGTAAAGATACAAGGCGAAAATAATCCCCAAGGTGGCGCCATGACTCGCCAATCCGCCTTCCCAAATCGCTAAAATCTTGACGGGATGCGATAAGTAGTATTCGGGATCGTAAAACAAAGTATGCCCCAAACGCGCGCCGACGATAGTCGCGATTACCATATACCACAGCAATGTATCGAGCTCTTCGACGTTTTTGCCTTCGCGCTGATAAAACCATTGCATGGTTAAAAAGCTGCCGACGAAGCCCAGCGCAAACATCAGGCCGTACCAGCGAATTTTCAGAAAACCGAAGTCAAAAAGAATGGGATCTATGTTCCAGATCAAATGCTGCATGGCTAAGCTGAGAATTAGTTGAACTTGTGGAAAGGTTACAAGGTTTGCAGACATGCGGCAAACGGGCTTTGAGATTTGCCATCTTTCCTGAACCAGTCGTTGAATGATCTTAATACCGAAGCCTGCCCTTACCCAACGCTTCTACCCTATCGGTCGCGCCGCTGACATAAAATCCGAACTGGCGATTGATAGCGGGCTCTATTGCTGCTGCATGTCCTCGGTGCATTCGCCAATAAACCTTGACTTAATCGCGATTTGGATCGGCACGGTCCGGTCGCCTTTTACAATAAGCTGCTTGATCTCCGAAGAAAATTCGTGTCGAGAAACCGAATTGTTGATCGACATATCCGCCTTGCTTCCATCCGCGAACTCGCAAATCATTCGCCAGGACGCGGAATCTTTATTTCTGACCTGGTCGGACAACGAACATTTCGCTCCTTTCTGTCTCATCTTTTCATTGTCAATACCCGGTGTCAGATACGGATCCTTTTTTAAGAATGCCTCGGAAAGGCATTGGCGCATGGTCGAATCGTTGAGCGTCTTTGTCACGCCGGTAGTCGGGTCTTGAGCCGTTATTTTCGCTTGCACTTCCCAACCACCGGGCTCCATGACGGCCTGAGCATCCGCCGCGACAGTCCAACTCATGAGCACAGTTGTGATAGCGATACGATAATGGATTTGAAGTTGTTGCATATTTTCCCCTTGGAATAAGTGATTGATCATTTGAAACCGGTTCCCTTAACCCCGCATTCCTTTTCATTAGTGTCGGTAGGTAAACGCGAAATTATCCTATTCATCAAGCGACGCGTCCCGCTGCTCACAGTTATTAGCCCTGCAACGCATCCAACTCATCCCAACGCTGATAAGCCTGGGCCAGCTCTTCCTCGGTCGCCTTCAGCCTGTCCAATAGCTCTGCCACCTGGTCCTGGCTTTGCTTGTAAAAATCGGGCTGGCCGATCCGGTCGGTCAATTCCGCTTGCAAGGCTTCCAATTGTTCTATGCGTTCCGGCAATTGTTCCAGTTCGCGCTGCTCTTTGTAACCGAGCTTTTTGGCCGGCGCGGATTTGGGTTTTTCTTTCTTGACGGTTTCGGCGCTCGCCTTGACCATCTCGGCTTCGGCTTTTTTGTTTTGCTCGGCCAATCTGACCCAATCGGCATAGCCGCCGATGTATTCTTCGACCCTGCCCTCGCCGTCGAAGACCAGCACGCTGGTGACGACGTTATCCAGAAATTCGCGGTCGTGGCTGACCAACAACAAGGTGCCCTGATACTCGACCAGTTTTTCCTCCAGGATTTCCAGGGTTTCCAGGTCAAGATCGTTGGTGGGTTCGTCCATGACGATCAAATTGGCCGGCTTGGTGAACAGCCGCGCCAGCAACAAACGGTTTTTTTCGCCGCCCGATAAGCTGCGCACCGGTGAACGTGCACGGGCAGGCGCGAACAAAAAATCGGCCAGATAGCTCATCACGTGCCGCTTGCCATCCGGCAAGTCGATGAATTCGCCGCCGTCCAGCACGCTGTCGGCCACGCTGATGTCCGGATCGAGCTGTTCGCGCAATTGATCGAAATAGGCGATTTGCAGATTGGTGCCGAGTTCGACCGTGCCGCCGGTCGGTTCCAGTTGACCTAACAGAAGCTTCAACAACGTGGATTTGCCGGCGCCGTTGTTGCCGATCAGGCCGATCTTGTCGCCGCGCTCGATGCGTATCGAAAAATCCTTGATGATGGTCTGGTCACCGTAGCTAAAACTGACGTCTGTCGCCTCGACCACTTTTTTGCCGGAGATTTCGCCCTTATTCAAGTCAAGTTTGGTGACGCCCTGAGTATTGCGGCGCTCGGCCCTTTCGGCCCGCAAGCGCTTCAAGGCCCTGACCCTGCCTTCGTTGCGGGTGCGGCGGGCCTTGATGCCTTGGCGTATCCAGACTTCTTCCTTGGCCAACTTCTTGTCGAATTCGGCGTTTTGATTGGCCTCGTCCTCCAGCGCGGCGGCTTTGCGGGTCAGATAATCTTGGTAGTCGCCCGCCCACGAAGTCAATTGGCCGCGATCCAGATCGACGATGCGGGTCGCCAGTTTTTGCAAAAAGGCCCTGTCGTGCGTCACGAACAACACCGCGCCCGGAAAGTTCAGCAATTGCTCTTCCAGCCAGGTGATGCTTTCGAAATCCAGGTGGTTGGTCGGTTCGTCCAGCAACAAGACTTCCGGCTCTATCACCAAAGCCCGCGCCAGGGCCACCCGCCGTTTCCAGCCGCCGGACAATCCGCCGACCTTGACGTCCGCGGGCAGTTGCAATCGGCTCAATACGGATTCGACCCGCTGCTGAAAATGCCAGCCGTTCCCGGCTTCCAGTTTATGTTGCACGCTACCCAGAGCTTGCAGGGATTGCTCGCTGCCGTCCATGTGGGTCAGCAAATCATGGTAATGCGCGATCAAGCTACCCAAATCGCCCAAGCCACCGGCCACGGCTTCGTAGATCGTGATTTCGTCGTTTAAATCCGGCATCTGTTCCAGCCAGGCCAAGCGCAATTCCGGTTGGCGCCACACTTCGCCGTGATCGGCCGGAATATTGCCGGCGATGATTTTCATCAACGTGGATTTACCCTCGCCGTTACGGCCAAGCAATCCGACCCGTTCGCCGGGGTCGAGTTGAAAGTTGGCGTTGTCGAGTAAGGCGTGGGTGCCGAAGGCGATGGATACGTTGTTTAGGCGAATTAATGGCATTTGTCTTGTAAGTAGCGTCTGAGTAAATCCAGGCTCAATAAGGCAGACTGGTTTTGTTTGGTTTTTGCCGGGCCGGTCAGTCGATGGCGACTATGAAAGAAGCCGGTTTCGGTTTTTAGGCCATTATAAAGGACGATGCTGCCGTCCTGATCGCGATAATCGTCTTGCGTGCCGTGAAACAGTTGCACCAAAGCCAGATTAGCGTGTTGCCGCCGTTGCAACTCGATAGCCAAACGACGGGCGACTTCGGCGATTTGATGTTCGGAATCGACTGGTCCGGCATCTTCGGCGGGTTTCTTCCGAGCGCAGTCCAAGGGCTCGGGACCGACGTCCAATGAACCGAGCGCGGCATCCGTATCCTTGGCGATCATGGCCGCCGCCAACCAGTCCCGGCCGTGGCATTTGGCCGCCAATAAACCGCCGCTGGCCGTTTCCAAGGTCGCCAAACTCCGGTTGGACATCAAGCTATCGATCACCGTCAACAAATCGCCGCCGGATTGACCATCCAGGCCATCGATCGCGAATACATAATCGCCTATACATTCCGCCACCCGCCGGACGATTTGCCGCATCTCGCCGAGCGGAAAACCGGGAACAAAGCGCAATTTGGTTTGCACCTCATCCGGCGTGGCCCGAAACCCCAAAGCCACGCCTTGTGGCAATATCATGTCTTGCAAGCGTTGTTGAATGGCCGATTCCCCTACGCCTTCGCTACGCAGGGTAATCAGGCTATCCGGCTTCAGGTCGAATTGCGCCTGCAGTCGTAATCGTACCGTGGGAAACATGGCTTTCATTTCCGAAGGCACGCCCGGCAAAAACACGAAACGACAGCGCCGGATTTTCAACGCAAAACCCGGCGCCGAACCGATGGGATTGTCTATGCGCTCGGCAGCTTGCGGAAAATAAGCCTGCTTGCGATTGATCTCCGCCATCGGCCGCCGGCGTTTGGCGAAGTAGGCTTCCACTTGGCTCATGGCGGTCTGGTCGAATCTGAGGGCTTGGCCGGCGGCAATCCCGGCGGCTTCGGCGGTCAAGTCGTCGACGGTCGGCCCCAGGCCACCGGTGCAGATGCAAACGTCGGCACGCTCGGCGATTTCCCGGATCAAGCCGACCAGATCGTCCAAATCGTCACCCACCGCCGTGTGACGTTCGACCGCAAAGCCCATATCATTGAGTTGCTGCGACAACCAAGCCGCGTTGCTGTCGACGATTTGCCCGCAAACCACCTCTTCGCCTTGGGAAAAAATTTCCGCGATCGCTTTCATAGTCGTTCAAACCAGTACGGTAGGCTGATCAGGCTCAGGCCCGTGGTCAGGGTCACGGCGGTCGCGTACAAGGAGCTGTCCAAACGGTAGCGGTCGCAAAACACGACGCCCAACAGCATGCTGGGCATGGCCAGATCCAAAACGGCCGCGGCCTTGTATCGCCCTTGCAATTGCACGAGATCGGCGATATGCATCGCCGCCCACGGGAACAGCAACAATTTGAACGCGACGATCGGCACGATATACGGCAGATTGCGCATCCGAACGGACTGCCAGCTCAAGGCCAGACCCAGCGAAAAAATCATCAACGGCGCCACGGCCGCTGAGATTTTCTGCAGCAAGCCAGCCAACCATATTGGCGCAGGCACTTGGCCGACGTTCAACGACACCGCGGCGAACGCCGCCCAAAACGGCGGCGCATTGAAAAAGCCTAGCAAGGACTTGGTCTTGCCTTCGTTATCGCCGCCGAAGTAGCGGGCCAGGCTGATCCCCAAGGTAAACACCAAAGGCGCCGCGGCGAATAAATCCAGTTGTATGACGACTGAACGCGACCAAGTGCCGAACGCTTGTTCCAGCACCGGCAGCCCCAGATACGTCACGTTGGGGAAGGCGGCGGCCAATATCACCGCGCCGGCTTGCTGGTTTTTAAACTTGAATGCCTTTACCAGCAGCCAGCTGACGGCAACGCCGAGCAAGATCGTGGAGCAGCCCAAAGCGCTGTACTTTAAGGTTTGCTTGCCGATGTCGGCCTTCCACAACACGTCCAGCACCAATGCCGGCAGAAAGAAGTAATACACCACACTGGTCAAGGCCAAGCGGGTTTGATCGGCGGACAGACCGCGTATCGGAAACAAGCGCCAGCTAGCTCCGCACAAGATCAGCACGGTCATTTGGATTAAGGTGGTATTCATCGAGGTGGCTTGTTCGAGTTGTAAAGCCGGATTATACAGGCCGGCTTATGGTTTACGCCGATTGCGTAAGCATTGATCCTAAAAACCGCAGTTGGTCCACGAAAAGCACGAAAGACACGAATCAGTTTCTTACATGATGTATGCCTTCCATCTACCGGGTGTTGGATACAACATAAATAGCGCTTTGAATTTTTTCGTGTTTTTAGTGTATTTCGTGGATCAATTGATTTTTCCAGATTGATCGGAAAAAGCTAAAGCTTTTTGACTCCCGAATTGAAATTCCGGAGTGCAATAGCTTTAGCTATTGCCGAAAAGCGGTTAGACGTCTGGCGCGTTTTTACTATTAGGACGGTTCTGCATAACCAAAGGATTGGTAAGCCGCTTACCGTATCGGCGGCGAAACATCATTCCAAGGTTTCGCCCCAATCCAGCGGGCAGCTGCACATCACATGCCTGTCGCCGTAAACATTGTCGATGCGGCCGACGGGCGGCCAATATTTATCGTCGTGCTGGTGACTGTCGGGGAAAAAGGCTTTTTGCCGGGAATAAGGCAGCGTCCACTCATCCAACAATAAGCGGTGCGTATGCGGTGCATGACGCAGCACGTTGTTGCTCTCGTCTGCCGATCCATCCTCGATTTCGCGAATTTCCCGCCTGATGGAGATCATCGCATCGCAGAAGCGGTCGATTTCGGTTTTATTTTCGCTTTCGGTCGGCTCTATCATCAAGGTATCGGCCACCGGAAAAGACACGGTGGGCGCATGGAAACCGTAATCGATCAAACGCTTGGCGATGTCTTCGACCGTGACCTGGGCGGTTTTCCTGAATGCTCTGCAATCGATGATGCATTCATGGGCGATCCAGCCGTTTTGATCGGTATAAAGAATCGGGTAATGCCGCGCCAGCTTGCGGGCGATGTAATTGGCATTCAGGATCGCCACCAGCGTGGCCCGCTTGAGACCGGCGGCCCCCATCATCGCAATATAAGCCCAGGAAATGGTCAGAATACTGGCCGAACCCCAAGGCGCCGCCGACACGGTACCGACCGTACCGTGCCCGCCCTTGGCGGGATTCACGCCTTCCACAACCGGATGTTCGGGCAGGAAAGGCGCCAAATGCGAGCGCACGCCGATCGGACCGACGCCGGGGCCACCGCCGCCGTGCGGTATCGCAAAGGTCTTGTGCAAATTCAAGTGCGCCACGTCGGCGCCGATACGGCCCGGACGGCTCAGGCCGACCAAGGCATTGAAATTCGCGCCGTCCAAATACACCTGACCGCCGGCTTGATGCACGATATCGCAGATATCCCTAAAGGCTTGCTCGTAGACCCCGTGCGTCGACGGATAGGTAATCATCAGCGCCGCCAAGCTTTCGCGATATTGGGTGACCTTGGCCTGTAAATCGTCGACGCTGACGTTGCCGTTCTCGTCGCAGGCGACGACGACGACGTTTAAGCCGGCCAATACTGCACTGGCGGGATTGGTTCCGTGCGCCGACGCCGGAATCAAGCAAATATCCCGTTGGCTATCGCCGTTGACCTCATGGTATTTGCGTATGACCAGGAGACCTGTGTATTCGCCTTGCGAGCCGGCGTTCGGTTGTAGGGAAAAGGCATCGAAGCCGGTCAAATCGCACAGCATGTCTTCCAATTCGGCAAATAACTGCTGATAACCCTGCGCCTGATGCAAGGGCACGAAGGGATGCATCGCGTTGAATTCGTGTACCGAAATGGCCTGCATCTCGGTGGCGGCATTCAGCTTCATCGTGCACGAACCCAACGGGATCATCGACCTGTCCAACGCGATATCGCGCCGCGCCAACTTCCGCATGTAGCGCATCATCTCGGTTTCGGAATGATATAGGCTGAACACCGGATTTTGCAGAATCGCATCCTTGCGCAACAAACCATCCGGCAGGCAGTCGCCTATCGTTTTATCCAGCGTTCCAATGTCCGGCATGTCATAACCAGGCGCTGAAAACACCTGCCATACGCTGCGAATATGCTCACGGGTCGTGGTTTCATCCAGCGAGATGCCGACATGATCGGCGTCGATAATCCTGAAATTGATGCCTGACTCCTCCGCCCGCGCGGCGATGCGCTTGGCTCTGTTCGGTATCCGGACCAAGAGGGTATCGAAATAACATTGGCTAAGCACTTCATGGCCATATTGGGCGATGCCCGCCGCCAAGATCCGCGCGTAACGATGCACCCTTCCCGCGATCAGGCGTAAACCGTCGGCGCCGTGATAAATCGCGTAAAAGCTCGCGATCACCGCCAACAATACCTGCGAAGTACAGATATTGCTGGTGGCCTTATCGCGGCGGATATGCTGCTCGCGGGTTTGCAAAGCCATGCGCAAGGCGACATGGCCGTGACTGTCCTTGGACACGCCGATAACGCGGCCCGGCACCGAGCGCTTGAACTCGTCGCGGGTGGCGAAAAACGCCGCATGCGGCCCGCCGTAGCCCATCGGCACGCCGAAACGCTGGGCGCTGCCGATGGCTATATCGGCGCCGAAAGCGGCCGGCGGCTTCAGCAGCACCAAGCTCAACAAATCGGCGGCGACGGTCACCAAGGCCTGTTTAGCGTGGGCCACGCTCACGCAAGCGCTCAAATCATGAATCTCGCCCTTGGATCCGGGATATTGCAGAATCAATGCGAAAAAATCATGTTGCTCTAAATCCCGATACGGGTCGGCCACACGCACTTGATAACCCAGCGACGCCGCCCGGGTTTTGACCACGGCGATCGTTTGCGGGTGGCAATCGCCATCGATCAAAACGGTAT
The DNA here is from genome assembly GCF_054172045.1 of Methylomonas sp. MgM2. NCBI lineage: Bacteria > Pseudomonadati > Pseudomonadota > Gammaproteobacteria > Methylococcales > Methylococcaceae > Methylomonas > Methylomonas sp. MgM2. The sequence goes on from NZ_JBSYXO010000004.1 coordinate 143,727, forward strand.
TCGCCGGGCTTTTCGCCAAACGCCGCGACATCGTCATCGCCTCGGCGGCGGCAGTGGCTTCGTCCAATAACGAGGCATTGGCCAGCTCCATGCCGGTCAAATCGATGATCATTTGTTGAAAATTCAATAAGGCTTCCAACCGGCCCTGGCTGACTTCCGCCTGATAAGGCGTGTAGGCGGTGTACCAACCCGGGTTTTCCAACACATTGCGTTTTATGACCGACGGCATCACGGTATCGTAATAACCCATGCCTATCATCGATACCAAGACCTTGTTACGTTCGCGCATGTTGCGCAGATATTTGATCACCGCTCGCTCGCTGATGGTCTCGGTCAGCTTCAAAGGTTCGCTATTTAGGATGTTGCCGGGAATCACCTTTTCGACCAGTTCCTCCAGTTCGTTCAGTCCTAGCTCGGCAAGCATGTCGCGGGTTTGTCGGGCATCCGGTCCAATATGGCGCGGAATGAAGCTGCCGCGCATTTCCAATTGTTCTAGGCGGGGGCGATTCGTGGTCATGGCGACTACCTGTGGTAACGGTGAGGAACAAAGGGTAAACGGCAAACAGTGACGGCGATCTGTTTGTCGCGCACACTAGCCAATAAACGGGTGCCGGTTTTGGCGGATTGGGGCTGAATCAACGCCATCGCTATGGGACGGCCCAGACTGGGTGAAAAACTGCCGCTGGTGACATAACCCACCTGATTATGCTTGTCATCGAAAACGGCTGCCCCTTCCCTAACCGGAATCTTGCCATCCACCGACAAGCCAGCTCGAACGCGCCGCGGTCCCTGAGCTAATTGCCGCAGTATCGTCTCCGCCCCCGGAAAATCATCGTGGCCTTTTTTGAAGATCCATTGCAGCTTCGCTTCCGCCGGGGTGATGGTTTCGTTCAGCTCATGCCCATACAAACAAAGTCCGGCTTCCAGACGTAAGGTATCGCGCGCGCCCAGGCCTATCGGCTCGACACCCGCTTCGGCCAGCAGCAAACGCGCGATATATTCGGCTTGGGACTGTCGCAGCGATATCTCAAACCCGTCTTCCCCGGTGTAACCGCTGCGACTGACCACGCAGTCCACGCCGTCTATTTGGGTGGAACAAGCCTGCATGAAGGCTAATTCAGCGGCTTCCGCGCTCCATATTTGCATGATCGGCCCAGCCTGCGGCCCTTGCAAGGCCAGCAAAGCCAAGTCGGCGAGCTCTTCAAACCTACAATCTTTGGAAACCCGCTGACGCAGGTAGGCAAAGTCCTTCTCCTTGCAGCCGGCATTGACGACCATACTCAATCCATCCTCTATCCGAGTCACGATGACGTCATCGATGATGCCGCCATCCGAATTGGTCAACACCGTATATTTTTGCTGGCCGACCGCTAAATCGACGATGCCGCCCGGCGTCAATTTTTCTAATTCCAGCGTGGCGTTCCGGCCCAGAATCCGGCATTGGCCCATATGCGAAATATCGAAAAACCCGACCTCGGCGCGACAATGCAAATGCTCTTGTATGATGCCTTTTAGATAATGCACCGGCATGACATATCCGGCAAACGCGGTCATTTTGGCGCCCCGTTCGATATGTAGGCCGTATAAAGTTGTCTGTTTCAAGATCGTCATAGCCATTTTCCTTACAAAATGATGACTAACAAACTCGGTCGGACCGGGCCGACCGCCGGCCAGCCGAGCTACGAAACGTCCGATTTAAGCAACTCTTCGAATGCTTCGGCCGGAACAGGCTTAGAAAATAGATAACCTTGACCGTAATCGCAACCTGCATCAACCAGTAAATGATATTGCTCGGTGGTTTCTATCCCTTCCGCGATGACCTTGATCCCGAGCTTGTGGGCCATGACAATGATGGCCTCGCACAAAACCTTATCATTGGATTCGGCTGTTAGTTGATTAACAAATGAACGATCGATCTTTAGATAATCAATGTCGAACTTTTTTAAATAAGCTAATGAAGAATAGCCGGTTCCAAAGTCATCCAACGCGACTTGGATACCCGCATCGCGAAATAGCAATAATTGTTGCGCTACAGGACGGCTCGCGTCGAGTAACAGGCCTTCCGTAATTTCCGCCACGATACAGTGGCCGGGTAAACCGAGCTGTGCCAATTCTTGCGGCCAATGACTCTGGTCGTAACGGTCATTACTAAATTGTACCGGCGACTTGTTTACGCTGATTTGAAACTCGGAACAATAACGTTCGCGCCACGCTTTCACCTGCCGGGCGGCCGTTCGAAACACCCATTCTCCGACTTCGACAATTATGCCGGTTTCCTCGGCCAACGGAATAAAATCGATGGGACTGACCATCCCTAAGGTAGGATGATGCCAGCGCAATAACGCTTCGGCTTTACAGATTTCTCCTGTCGCTAATTCAACGATGGGCTGATAATGGACCATGAGTTGCTGTTTACTAAGAGCGCTGTGCAGTTCCCCCAGTAAACGCATACGGCTTTGAGCGTGCTGCTGCATTTTCTTCGTATAAAAACTATACCGGTCTCTACCCTGTTTTTTGGCTTCGTACATGGCTTGATCGGCATTTTTCAATAATTCTTCGCTTTTGTCGGAATCGTCCGGACAAAAGGCGATGCCGATACTGGCCGAGATATATACGGTTTCGTCCCCCAAATCAAACGGCTTAGCCAAACAGCGCAAAATGTTTTGAGCGATTGGCTCGACCTGTTCACGCGCATTTAAATTGCCGACGACCACAGTAAATTCATCGCCGCCCAAACGGGCTAATGTCAAATTCTCTCCGACCGATAAACGTAAACGCCGCCCGGCTTCACGCAGCAAAATATCCCCCATAAAATGGCCGAGCGTGTCGTTAACGTCTTTAAATCTATCCAAATCGATGAACAACAGAGCCATGCGCCGCCTGTTTTTACGCGCCGTAAGCATTTCTTGCATCAACTTTTCAAAGAATTGACTGCGATTGGGTAACTCGGTCAAAGGGTCCAGGTGTGCCTGACGCCAAATAACATTCATGGCCTCAACCCGCTCGCTGATATCCTGCAATATGACGACATGATGTCCGGCAAGACGATCGCCGAGAAAGGCGATATTGGCTTGCACCGTTCGCCTATTCCCTTGCTTGTTTGAAACATCCATTTCCATCGGCATAAAGGCTTGGCCGCTTTGCTGAGCGAACTGTAAATGCCGCTGCCAATTCTCGTAGCACGCCTGCCTATATTCAAAATCGGGAAAAGCCTTAACCCACCAATCCTGCCAGGTCGACAAATCGTCTAGACCGTAACCAAAGGTATTGATAAACGCCGGATTCAAATATCGAATACGCTGCTTTTCGTCATTCAGCACATAGGCAATCGGAGATTCATCGACAATCGCGTGAAACTTGGCCTCACTCTCCTTCAAGGCAAGATTGCTCCGATACAGGCGTTGATAAGGCAGCATCAGGCTATTGGTAACCACGGAGCAATAAATCAACGCATTGGCGATCACTTTGTATACATGGCCGAGGAAATTGAAATTATCTGAGACATTGCCGTACAAGGTAAAAAACACTTCGCTCATCGCCATAACCGTGGCGGCGGCACACAGTCCGGCAACATTCAGCACATGTGGGTTGCGGGTTTTCAGATAAAAACGAAATGCCATCGCGGCGTAAATCGTGATCAATAAGTATTCGGCGCTTTTCTTGAACAAAGTCAGCCCGCTTCCCGCTATAAAGGTTCGCGGCAGCCATGACTGATGCGATAACACCAGCCAGGCAATCAGGCCTACCAGCGCTAAAACAGTCGTCAGCATTAGCCAACGGCTCTGCGTTTTCTTGAGCGGCCAATCAGGCAAAAAAGCGACGCAAAACAACGCCATTGCCGCAAAAGCACGCGCCGCCAACCAAAAATTGATCGCCTTTTCCGGACCGTTGGGCGTCAACCAGTCCGACGTCCCCGGAAAGGACAATGTATGCATCAAATCCAACAACGCGACGCCTAGAAAACAGCACGCCAACAGCATTAAATTGGCGGAGCCTTCTTCTTGATAAACAATCCATCCGGCGGCAAACACCAGCGACGACACGACAATGGCCAATATTTCCATTGCAGTATGCAACGGCACGTAGTTAACGAGGGTTAAGGCGTAGTGCGGAAAAAGGAATACACTCGCTATTTGTATTGACAGCAACAGGACCGGCAAAATGATTAACGGCCGCAAACCGGTATGTTTATCTGCCGCGCAAATCAGCATAATTCTCCTCTCATCCATACAATGATGTTTCAAAGAACAGCTATATACAGCGCTCTTGTTGAATGCTAATGACGTTCAATTTAAGTGCGGGGTTCTGCAGACCATTGATCAGATGCCGAATCACGGCAATTTGTTCCGGGTCCAACTGTGCGGTCCGGCACCGTTGTTGGCACAGTGCTCCACGGAAACCCAAATAATCGGCCTGCAGCGGCAGCAAAGCGTCAATGTCCTGTAATCGTAAGGAGCCCGCTAAACCGGTCAGCAAACCTTGACTTTTAGCCGTTTCGACAAAACGCTTTAATTGAGCGGCGCTCATCGCTTCGGTCAAAGAAGCTTGGTTTTTGTCCATCGTATCTAACATCACGCCTTTAAAGCCCGCCCGTTGCAAGCTGGGAATGACACGCATATCCGGCCGGACATCGGCAAACAAAACCGCAATCAGCGCATGGCGTCGCGCGGCAACGTCGGCCAGACGCTCGATACAAGCAGGCCAATCGCCGCCCGGAAAAAATCCGATCTTTATGTAATCCACCCCGGTCTGCGCCATCGCTTGCACGGCGTCGCTGATTAGATCCGGCTGCATGGGTAAATCGCCTACCGTTGCGCTGATAACCGTTTCTGGGTTAAGCGTGGATACGATTTCCGCGACCTCCCCAACAGGCAAGGCGCCTAGCGCTCCCTTAGCGGGTTGCTTCAAGTCGATCACATCGACATTGAACGGTTCGAGTAGCAAAGCTTCTTCCAAACTATTGACACTGGCTAACATCCCGGTCATGACATCACGCCTCGTTTATATTGTTCAATCGCATCCATTAACCAAGCCCATGCTTGTTGTTCTCTATCGCCGGCGCATTTGTCGAAGCCGATGCGTAGATAGTCCAACTCGGCCTGAATTTTATCCCAAGGCAATCTATTCAAACGGCTGATCAAAATTGCAGCTTCCAACACTGCAAACTGAGCGCGATTGAAGCCGCGAAACGGCTTGTGATTGACTTCGTGTACCGGCTTACAGATTAGCCTTGGCCTAATCGCGTCGTCTTCGATTTTTTCCAATTCCAATTCGGTATGAGCCAGCGTGTCCGCGAGATAGTATCCCTTAATCTTTTCGGCAGGCTTCAACGGCCAGTCGCGCCGCCCGGTCAGGCAACCGGCGAACACTCGCACATCGTCGGAACAATTGATGACGGCCGCGCCGGTCTGCACGATATTGTCCAAAGTAAGGGCGGGCTTGAACGGCAAAATGACGAATCTATCCCCCTCGACATGCACTCCCATCGGTGCGATATGGGGCATATCGCCTCCGTTAACGCTGGTTATGATCGTTTCTTGTATCATTAAAAATCGGTAAAGGCTCAATCTCAGTCATCTGACAACAGCGGTCAGAATACCATTACATGCCTGTCGTCGGCATCAGCGATTTATCCGCGGTGCCTATTGAAGCACAGAAAATTCTGTTGAAAATCCTGATGCGATGCATGCATCAGGATGGATTAATATCGAAACCTGAAGCCAAATTCACCTCAGTGTTTTCTGGCCTTTTGCCAATTACGCCAGTTTTCCCAAAGGTCGTCTTTGACCGCTTTTAATAAACGCGGTTTTTTATCGGATTCGACCGCGGCATAGTTCATCAAGGCCGCTTCCAAAAAAGTACTGTAATCCAGCGCAATCGCACCCGCCTCCTTACTTTGCGAAACGGTTCCGGGCCTGTTTTGAAACCACTGGTTCCACTCGTCGGAGCCCGGCGTATACATCTTCCAAGGCTTGGTCAAAGGCATTTGCACCGGATAAAAAAACGTCAAGGCTTGGTACGATCCGGGGTGGAAACTGGAGGTGCCGTGGCAACTCAGACATGACGAACTCGGCAATTTCTCGACGATCTTGCCGTCTACTTCGACATCGGTCTTGACCGCGATGTCGAAAGGCCCCGACAAACGACCGCCGTAACCCAATGTCACTTTGGCATAGGCCGGCGCGGCCGGGTTGACATAGGTTTCCAACAAGGACTGCTCGGGATGTTCGGCGGAATTGACATTAGGGTCGTTGCCCCATATCGCGCCGAGCGGCACCATTCGGTCCCAAGCGTCCTTACCCGGCGCATCTTTGTCGTATACCAGGGTGGTAAACACCCAGCCGGTTTCCGGCGCCGCAACGCTGTCTTTGACGATAATGTCGAAAATGCCGACATAGATATCGCTGACTACCGGCGGTTTACCCGGCACGGTGCCTTCCAAATCGAAAGGCGGGCGATAGATCTGCCACTTGGCCGCACCTTGCATGACGGGCCATTGTTCGCCCGACGCGTTCACTCCGGCCGATTTAACGACCAAGGAACCGTCGTCGAATTGTGCCGCGTTATCGCTCAGGGTAGGCGGACATTGCCGGGTTTCTTTACTGCACTTTTGCCAAACGCGATGCAAAGCATAGGCGGCGACATCGTTGTAATAAATCGTTGCATAATTGCGAATATCGACGGTCAAACCGGATTCGGCATAAACCGATGCGGCTTGAATCTGACCGGTATAGGTGCCGTATATGGCCTCCCGCCCTTCCCAGCCGGCTTTTTCCACGGCATCGCCTGCCCACAGCATGCTGTACCAATTATGCGGCTTGGCATTCCATTCTCTAGGGCGCGTCAACATGACCCGCATATCTTGGGATACGGCCTGTTTCAACGCTTCGATATAAGCATGAGCGTTTTCTTTGCTCAAAGGTTTGCCGTTCAGCACCTTAGTCCACGGTTTTTCCGATTTCGGCAACGATTTCGGATAATCGTGATTAAAACGCCAAAGCGGACCGTCGTATTCGGCTTTGCTTGGGATGTGTCCGTCATTGACGGCATAGGGATCGACGCCGCCGGTTTCGACGGCTGACGCGTTACCGGAGTAAAACGAAAGTGAAAAAGCAATGGCAGTCGCGACGGACGACAGCTGGTTTTTTAACGGCATTTTTCCTCCTAAATAAAAACGAACAACAACTGGAAATATTCGGGGCGGTCAACCGCAATGGTTGACAGCGCTATTTCACGCAACCATTTTTCTGTGTATGCCATTGCGCCCGCCCTCTTTAACCAAATAGAGCGCTTCGTCCGCCGTCTTAATCAACGACGCCGGCGCACAGCGGCGAAAAGGTATCGCCGTTGCAACGCCTATGCTGACGGTCACAATCTGAGCGACTTGCGAGCCTTGATGCGGAATATTGAGATCCATTACGGCCTGCCGGACCCGGCCGGCCACCTGAGTGGCGCCTTCCTCGTCGGTATGCGGCATGATCACCGCAAATTCCTCGCCGCCGTAACGGGCGGCAATGTCGGTCGTTCGCCGTAACGCGCCCGCAATGGCTTGAGCCACGGCTTTCAAACAATCGTCGCCGCCTAAGTGTCCGTAACAATCGTTATAGGCTTTGAAATAATCGATATCGCACAGAATAAGCGCCAACGGCGTCTTATTGCGCAATACGCGTTGGCATTCGATTTCCAGGCATTGGTCGAACCGGCGGCGATTAGCGATTTGGGTCAAGCCGTCCAACATCACCAGGCTTTCCAACTCGCTGTTCGCCTTTTGCAAAGCCAGCTCGGCACCTCTCCGTTCACGGTTTTCGTTACGCAAGCGTTCGTTTAACGCGCGTATCGTATCGTTGAAGCTTTGCAGCTCTATATTCTTCCGTTCCAATGCACGCTTTTGCGTCTGTAACTGCGCCGTCCTTTCCGCCACCTTGTCCTCCAATAAGCGGTAACCGAGCGCGTTATCGATGGAAATGGCGATCTGGCCGCTCAAATGTTTCAGCAAATAGACGCGTTCCGCGTTGAACACCGCGTCGGACAAGTTATTTTCCAAATAAAGTACGCCTTGTAATTCCCCGTGCAATAACAATGGCGCGCAGAGCAAAGACCGGACCTGCCGTCGAACGATTTCAGGATCCTTGCCATAGATCGGACTGTCCTGAGCATTCTCCAACACGACGATTTCCCGAGTGCGGGAAACGAAATTGATCACGTTCCTCGATACTCCATTCGCTGACGCCAACGGTACACTCCGCATCACGGCGGCCGGAGCGCCGCCGAACTCGGCCTCGGCCTGAATCAAGAGTTCGTCATTATCCCGCAGCAACAACGCTCCGCGTTGGGCTCCGGCATTTTCGATCACGATATGCATCAATGTTTGCAGCAGCTCAGGCAATTTACGTTCCGAGGCAATGGCTTCGGCCGCCTTGACCAGCGTGACGCTATCGAGTGCCGTGGAAGCGGCCGGGCGCCGCCGCGATAATTCCCCGCTTTGCATTACTCCGGATTCAAACCGCCGCAAACAGCTTACAGCGCCCCAACGCCGGTAACAGTAGGCCGCCTCTTCGAAGTGAAATCTTGCCGGGCGTAGCTGACCCGATGCCTGATGTTGCATGGCGGCCATTTCGTTCGCCAGCGCTTCCAGATGCAAATGCCCGGCAGATTCGGCCTCCCGGCTTGCGCTTAAATAAGCGTCCAGGGCCAAGGCGGGGCGCCGGCGTAGACGTTGGATTTCGCCCCTAATGAGATATTTTCGGCCGGTGAAATTGAGCGGGCTTTCCTTGGCCCAACGGCTCAGTTTTTTTTCGGTCCGAACCATGGTTTTTAGCGCCAGATAGCGGTCCAATTTCGACAAATTCGGATAAAGCTTCGCCAGAATCAGCGCCTTGTAAAAATGGTGCTCGACCGCATGCAGCATCCCGGCCGAATCTTTTAGATAATTTTCGGAAAGCCTGCTGTATTCCAGCGCGATTTCGTATTCGCCTTGCAAATAACAGCACATCATCTTATTTACAAAATAATAATGAGCGAAATGTCTGGAACCGTAGCTGCTTAACTTTCTAACATAAGATTTTTCGTCGAAATCGTCCGAGTCGAATGAATCCGGCGATGCGGTATCGCCGCGCAAATTTTTAATCGCTTGGCGTATGCCGTGAACGACGCCCAAATGTTCATGCACGTCGATACGCATCAGCGTCGGCAGCATTTCCGTAATGTCCTGCCAAAGCCGGTCCAGAGCCACGCCTCGCATCAAGCGGCTTTGAGCCAAACCGCAGCAAGCACAGCCGCTATGAAACCAGTCGCCGAGCTCCAAACCCTTGGTCAACGCGGTTTGCCAATAAGTCTCCGTATCCATCGCCGGGAACCGCCAAGAATGGGCAAAATAGCCGTAAACGAAATGGACTTCCGCCCTTTGCCGTTGGTTGGCGTATTTATCCAGCAATCCCAGGGACAAACGCCCGTACTCGTAGCCGGCTTGATGATCGCCCAATACGCCGCCCAAGAAAATCACGCCAAAGACCATGTATCCGATCACGGCCTCGGCATTATTGCCATAGCGTAAACAACGTTCAACCTGCTTGACGGCGATAGCCGCACACAATTCGGGCCGGATTTGGTAGGCCACTTTCAATGTGGCGGATAAGATACGGATAGCGATATCCATCCGGTTGTCGGCCACCGTCGGCAACGTCAATAAGTCGCCGACCTCGAATCGGCGCAGGCGATATTTTAGAGCCGAAAATTCGATGCCGAACTTTAAAGGATTGAATCCCGCCGGCAAATCGATACCGAAAAGAGCGGCCGCCTGCCGGCTCACTTGATACGCCTCTTCGAACCGGGACAAGTCCGCATAGAACTGGATCATTAATTCAAATATGCGCGCTTTTTCCAATTCCGAATCGGCCAGACTGACCGCCTGCTCGAACAGGGCTTTCGCTTGGTCATGATTGCCGCACAAATGCTCGCATTCGGCTCTATGAGAAAACACGGTGGCCGAGCCTCCGAATACGCGAAGTTCGCGAAGCAACAGATCCGAAGCCTGGCGGAAATAAGGCAAGGCTTGTTCGAAGGCGCCACGATGCTTGGCCCATAAGCCCAGCCGGAAATTGTCCGCGCCCAACAGTCGCTGCTCTTCCGCATCGACTATCAATGCTTGAACGGCATTGAGATGATCGACCGCTTGGAACAATAGGGATTTGTCCTGATGGTTATGTGCGCAATCGCGTAAATATCGGCCGATTTTCAGGCGATTGCTTTGTAATTGATGTTCTGTTAGCAGCGAATAAGCCGCCTGTTGTACGCGGTCGTGAGAAAACTTAAATTCGGTTTTCTTGTCGTGCTTCACGATCAGCAAACCGCACTCTTCGGCCTTAGCCAGGTACTTCGGGATTCCATCGCTTTCGTCGGATACGGCGCTTAGCAATTCGGCATCGAAAGTCGTTCCGATGCAGGCCGCCAGTTTCAATGCGTCGCGTACCTCCGTGTCGAGCGATGCGATCCGGGCCAGCAGGAGTTCGGCAACGTTTTCGCTTATGCCTAGTATGCGTACCATGTCGGCGTCGTAATGCCAGCGCCCGGACGATGCGCAGTATTTCAGACAGCCTTCCAATTGTAATTGGCGTAGGTAATTAACGAAAAATAATGGATTGCCTTGAGTCTTGACATGGAGCGCCTTGCTGAGCTCGAAGGCGTTGTGTTCCCCCAGGTTTAAGGTGTCTTTCACCATTTCCGTCAAGGCGTTTACCGGCAAAGCCGCCAGATTCAAACTTTCAACCGGAATACCTTCGCTACGCAACTTTTCCGTCATGCGAAACAAAGCGCTGTCCTCCTCGATTTCGTTGTCGCGGAAGGCGGCTATTAAAAACAAATGCTTCAGGTCGAACAGAAAGAACTCCAGCCAAGGGAACAGTGCCGGATCAGCCCAGTGTATATCGTCCAGAAACACGCATAACGGTCTTTCGGGCTCGCAAAAAGCCGATAGGAAAGCGGTGCATACTCGTAACAAACGCACCTTGGCCTCCGCAGCCGGCAGTTCCGGTAAAGGGGCTTGGGCTTCCAGCACCAATTCCAATTCCGGCAGCATGTCCATGATAGCTTGTCCCTCGCCGCCCAATTGAATTTGCAGCCGATCCCGCCGGGTAGTCAGCGTCTCTTGCTCCTCGCCCAACAACTGCTGCAGCAAGTCTTTAAAAACGTCTTGAAAAATTTGCGCCGGCGGGTTGTTTTGATATTGATCGCATTTGGCGGAAACAAAGCGGGCTTCGTCCGGCAAGGCGTCGCGTTTAAAGATATCGATCAGTCGCGACTTGCCTACGCCCGAACCGCCGCCGATCAGACATAACACCGACCGATCATGCCGCGAACGGCGATAGGCGGTTTTCAATCGATCGAGTTCCAATTCACGTCCGTATAAGCAGTCCGGCAGATTCAATGCCGGCCTTAGCGAAGTGAGATTGACGGACATGCCCGTGGCTAAGGAGTTGTGACAGAGTTTTATATCCGATAGCAATGCCAATGCCGTCGGATAGCGCTGATCGGGATCCTTGGCTAACATCCTGTTAGTCACATTTGCTACGGATTCGGGTAATTCCGGATTGAATTCGCGCGGATCCGGAGCCGGTTGCGCGATGTGCTTATGCAACAGGCCGATCGTGTCATCGGACACAAACGGCCTGCGACCGGTCAACAATTCAAAGAAAACCAGCCCCAGTGCATAAATATCCGTTCGGCCGTCGACCGATCTATCGATACGCCCGCTTTGTTCCGGTGCCAAATAATCGATATTCCCCTCCAGCGATGGCGTCCGCGTGTCGGTTTCGAAATTAAATTTGGCATGGCCGAACCCTATTAATTTTAACGCTTTCCGCTCCGCATCGATCAAGACGTTCTGCGGATTCAAATTACCGTGTACGACCCCGCTGTCATGGATGGCGTGCAAGGTTTCGGCGAGCGCCGAAATCCATTGGCAAACTGCCGATAACGGCAAGGGGCTGCGATCGACATATTCGCTCAAGCTGAGGCCCGGAAAAAATTCGCGTACCAGAACCAGTTGCCTGCCATGCGCTTCTAACGCCAAAACATTAATGACGGTTGAAATATCCAAGTGCTGCAAGATTTGATATTCGGACCGGAATGACGCCAACATGGATGTGTTGGGATAACTGTCACACAAATATTTCAACACAAGCTCTTGGCCGTGCTGCAAGCATTTTGCGCGATAAACCTTATACCAACCGGCATCGCTCAGGCATTCGGTAATCAGATAGCGATCGCTAGGCAACAAGAGTGAACTCTATAATTTGAAATTATTATGATGCTTCAAAGAATAACAGAAAAATAAAGCCGAATAAGACAAACCCAATTGGACTTCTAAGCAATCTTTGCTTTGACTTAAACCACCGCAACCCGAGGCATTAGCTATCGCCAAATCGAAATTTCATGTGCGATTATTATAGGCGGTGCTGTGGAAAAAGCAGTCCATTTGCTCAGAATTCGGTTTATTCCCCGCCTTTTTCTTTTCATAATTTGCTTTCGTTTCTGATTCACGAATTTGCGGCCCTATTCGATTCAGTCGATTAATTCCGGTTGAAATAAGCACTAACCTGGTGGTTTTCGCCAACTTTTAGCTTCAAATTCTCCGATACAGCTTTAAATAAATCTATCTAATTGATTTTAAATATAAATCGCACAGAATATCAGTGGCATAATAACTGCTATATAGAAAATGCAAAACCCCACAAACCCACGCCCTGCGCTAGCTTTGTGGACTAGTTTCTCGTCTATTAACAGGAGAACACCATGCATTCAATTCATAAGCTCGCAAGTTATACCGCATTTATTTTGGTTTCCGCTTTGCCTCTATCCTTCGATGCATTGGCAGACGCAGAGCAAAAAAAATCTTCACCGACTACCGTCACCAACGAAAAAACCGATCATGTAAACAAACAGAAAATATTGGCGGAGAAAATTCAGAACCTAATCCGGGAAGCGAAAGGAGCGCTGTCGGCCACGCAGCAGGCCTTGGTCAGTTTGGAGAACAACGATGCGAAAGGCGCCAAAGTCTTATTAGAAGACGCGTTGACTAAACTGGACATACTGTTAATGGAGCACCCGGCTATGATGTTGGTTCCGGCCGACGTGAGCGTTGATGTTTTTGATTACGAAGGTGATGCAAAGAGTTTGGAAAAAACAGTCAAACAGGCCGATGATTTGCTCGATAAAGGCCGGTTACAAGATGCGCGTCGTGTACTTTCCGGTTTAGCGAGCGAACTTAGAGTGACAACGGTTAGCATCCCTCTTGGCACCTACCCTAGTGCTATTAAAACGGCAATCGCGAAAATCGATGCGCAGAAAATTGATGAAGCTAAGCAAATATTAGGGGATGTGTTAAATACCCTGGTTGAAGAAACCGAGATAACTCCACTGCCTGTTTTGCGGGCGGAATCATTATTAACCAGAGCGTCAGAAGTCGAACACAAGGAAGATATGACTAAAGAACAAAGTCGGACCGAGGTTTTGAAATACACCAATGCGGCAAAGGATGAGCTTAAAATCGCCGAACTACTCGGTTATGGCAGCAAAGACGACTTTTCCCTACTGTATACGGTAATCGACGACATGCAAAATGAGATGCATACCGAACGATCAAAGGCCGCTTGGGATAAAATCAAACAAAAGTTGAGCGATTTAAAGAAGAAGATCGCCAACTCGATCACTTCAAAATAGCGCGTCTTCGGCCCCCACTCAAACGTTGCGAAAAACATGAAGCATAATCTTTCGGTTTCGTGTTTTTCGCTGATTGTCTGTTAAAAAATTGACAATTCTCTGTAAACGCTCAACGCTGAAAGAACTACTGCACTTGAGTCACCACTGGGTTCAGCTGTATGATTAAACCAAGGTCAGAGGCAATGGGACGGTATCATCTTTCGGGCTAATCCGTTATCGCAAATCTCGCATTTCTTACCGCACGGTTTGCGCAGTTGCCCGCACCTTTTCTCATCATTAGCCTTAAGTGAACGGAGCACTGCATGATCGAACACATGGTTAGACATTACAACATTTTGTCTATCGTTGGAAATATCATTACGGTCAATGTCGGCAGCGCTTCGGCACATCAGGACATCACTACCCGTTTCGGCGACTTGGCCCGCGTCGAGGATCCAAATGGCAGCGAGTCTTTGGCGCAGGTGATTAAAATCGACGATAGCAAGGTTTCGCTGCAAGTATTTTCGGGTACCCGCGGAATTTCGACCGCGGCATCGGTGCGATTCTTGGGGCATGCGTTACAGGTCACTTATTCGAACAATATTTTGGGGCGCATTTTTAACGGTATCGGCCAACCTATGGACGGCGGCTCCGATCTGCAACCCGATCCGAAAGTCACCATCACCGGCGCATCGGTCAATCCCATGAAACGAATTCTTGCGTCTAAAATGATACGCACGAATGTGCCGATGATCGATTTGTTCAATTGTCTGGTGGAAAGCCAGAAGATCCCGATTTTTTCGATTGCCGGCGAACCCTATAATGCCTTTTTGGCTCGTGTCGGTATTCAAGCCGATGCCGATATCGTGGTCTTTGCCGGGTTGGGGCTGATATTCGACGACTTCCATTATTTTAGATCCCAATTCGAATTGGCCGGCGTATTTGCCAGGACGATTATGTTCTGCAACCTGGCGTCAGACCCTATCGTAGAACGGTTGCTGGTGCCGGATATGGCCTTGGCGGTAGCGGAACGTTTTGCGGTCGAAGAAGGCAAACGGGTCCTGGTGTTGATGACTGATATGACCGCCTATGCCGATGCGATGAAGGAAGTCGGTATTTCGATGGAACATGTACCGTCCAATCGGGGCTATATGGGCGATCTATACTCGCAATTGGCCCGGCGCTACGAAAAAGCCTGCGATTACAAAGGAGCCGGTTCCGTCACCATATTGAGCGTGACTACCATGCCGGGCAATGACGTGACGCATCCGGTACCCGACAATACCGGTTATATCACCGAAGGTCAGTTTTATCTGCATGACGGCATGCTGGATCCGTTCGGATCGTTGTCCAGGTTGAAACAACACGTGATAGGCAAAGTGACTCGAGAAGACCATTCCCAGATCATGAATACGATGATCCGGTTTTACGCAGCCGCCAACGACGCCGAACAAAAACAAGCCATGGCTTTCGATCTATCGGATTATGACCGGAAGTTGCTGAAATTCGGCAAATTATTCAGAAAGCGGTTTATGGATATCGGCGTATCGATCCCGCTGGAACAAGCTTTAGATTTAAGTTGGCAAACCTTGGCCGAATGCTTTTCGGAAAGCGAATTGCTGATGAAACAGGGTTTGATCGACAAATATTTCCCGAAGGCACTGCATGGCTAAGCTATCGCTGAATAAAGCGTCCTTGCATAAGGAAACGCGAACGCTGAAGCGCTATCAGCAATATCTACCCTCGTTGGAGCTAAAACGACAAAAGTTGGTGGTGGAACGCGCGAAAGGCTGGTCGCAATTCGAGCAGACAAAAAGCCGCATTGAACAGTGCAACAAAGGCGTTGCCGATTTTCTGCCGATGATCGCCAACCGGGATATCGATTTAGATAAATTGGTCACCATCAAAGATGTCGAGTTAGGGAATGAAAATATCGTGGGTATCAATTTACCAACGCTAAAAAGTTTTGAATTAATCGACCTGCCCTATTCTCCGTACTTAAAGCCGCATTGGGTTGATCCGTTAGTCGCGCAGTTGCGCCTAATGCTCGAGTTGCGCTTACAGCATCGAGTCGAGGAGCGAAGATTAGAGCTGTTAAGCATCGCCGTTAAAAAGGTGACGCAAAAAGTAAACCTATTCGATAAGGTACTGATTCCTCGAGCCCAACAAAACATCCGAAAAATCCGTATCTTTCTTTCAGATACCGAACGCTCCGATGTCGTCCGTTCCAAAATTACCAAGCAACTTAGAGCAAACGCGGTGAGGTAACGGTGGCAATAGTCAAATTGAAGAAATTGACATTCTGCGGCTTGATCCGCGATAAAGCGCGCGTACTGGAACAGCTGCAGACTATGGGGGGATTGCATCTGATCCCGATGGTTCCGATGATCAGGTCCGATACCGATGAAAACCCTCATCAAGCCGAGCGGGTGATTGAAGCATTGAAATATCTAAACGGTTGCCGAAACAAGCGTCAACAAATTAGAAAGGATAAAAACTTTAATCTTAGTCGAATAACCGACGAAGTATTGAAGCTGAAAAACAAGACGCGCGAATTAAGAGACCGTTACGATGCAATCCAAAAACGCATCAAAGAACTGGAACCCTGGGGCGATTTTCAATTTCCCAAATCGGGATTATTAGCATCTCAACGGCTATGGTTTTACATCATTCCCAAAAGATTGATGCATAAATTACTTGGCTGCGAATACGTCTGGCAAACGGTCTATCAAAACAATTTGTATTGCTATGTAGTCGTCGTTTCTGAAACAGAGCCCGTTGAAAACGCCTTTCCGGTGACGCGAACACATACCGGTTCCATTCCTTTATCGGAATTGGAAGATCAAGCCGGCGAACTTGAGTTAACGTTGGAAGATCTGCACGCGCAACGCGAATCCTACACGCGCTGGATTACATTAATGACCCTGCATTTTAACGAAACCTTGAATCAGGACGATTTAAAGCAAGCCCAAGCATTGACCAGGGACGAAATGGGCGTTTTTGCGTTACAAGGTTGGTTGCCCGAAAAAGAGCTGGAGCGATACCGGCAGTTCACAAATGAGCGAAATCTTGCATTATTAATCGAAGATCCGGAGCCTAACGATAATCCGCCAACCCTATTGGAAAACCCTGCACAATTTGCAGGAGGCGAAGATTTGGTTAATTTCTACCAAACACCGAGTTATCAAGGCTGGGACCCTTCCATCATGGTGTTTCTTTCGTTTACCTTGTTTTTCGCAATCATTTTATCCGATGCGGGTTACGCGCTGGTGTTCGGTATTTTATTGGCATTCAAATGGGGTAAATTGGGCGCAAATATTAAAGGGCGCCGATTACGTACGTTGGCCATCAATACGGTATTAATCTCTATCATTTGGGGGATGCTATGCGGCAGCTATTTCGGATTCGCTCCTAAACCGGATAGCTTTTTCAGCCGAATCAAAATATTCGACCTAAACGATTTCGACGGCATGATACGATTAACAGTTGCGATCGGCGTGGTGCATATCGCGTTGGCTAACCTAATCAAAGCTTACCAA
Organism: Methylomonas sp. MgM2; assembly: GCF_054172045.1. Classification (NCBI taxonomy): domain Bacteria; kingdom Pseudomonadati; phylum Pseudomonadota; class Gammaproteobacteria; order Methylococcales; family Methylococcaceae; genus Methylomonas; species Methylomonas sp. MgM2. The sequence continues at coordinate 160,961 of NZ_JBSYXO010000004.1, forward strand.
TTACGCCGCTCTAGCCAAGCATTGGCGCCAATCGGCTGGATCGGACTGGTTGTAGGCGGTTTTTGCGTATGGCTTGAACAAAGTGGTTCCGTTGCAATTTTGGGTTCGGTCGGACGAACATTCATGGTCTGCGGCGCAGTATTGCTGCTGCTGTTTAGTAGCGCCCGTCCCGTTCGACAATTCCAAGATTTATTTTGGCGTTTGGCCGATGGCATTAAGAGCTTAATCGGCATCACGCAGCTGTTCGGCGACGTATTGAGCTATATGCGTTTATTCGCTTTGGGTTTGGCCAGTGCGTCGCTGGCATTGACTTTCAATCAATTGGCAGCACAAGTGGTACACAATATGCCGGGCCCAGGCCTTTTGCTTGGGATTTTGATTTTGTTGTTAGGCCACACGCTCAATTTAATGCTGTGCCTAATGAGCGGCCTGGTACACGGTCTGCGTCTGAATTTCATCGAATTTTATAATTGGAGCGTCTCCGATGAAGGTTACTCGTTTAAAGCATTTTCCAAAAAAGGAGTCCGTTAATGGCTGATTTAATGATCGTTTTGGGGTGGATAGGCATATATTCTCCTATGGCACTGGGTGCTGTCGGCAGCGTAATCGGTTGCGCCATTGCCGGACAAGCCGCTATAGGCGCCATGTTGGACACCGAAACCGGTCATGGCCGCTATGTCGGTTTATCGGCGATGCCTTCATCTCAGGTGATTTACGGCATCGTCGTGATGTTCACATTGAACCGCCCGGTCAATGTCGATAATGCCGGCGGTCTATTCGCGGTCGGGGTATTAGCCGGCATCGCCTTGATGTTCTGTGCAATCTACCAAGGTCAATGCTGTGCATCGTCGATACACGCCGCAAAGGCCAAACCCGAAATTTTTGGTTTATCCATCGTCCCGGCCGCCATCGTCGAAGGTTTCGCGGTATTTGCATTCATTTTCGCGCTGGTCATCAGCGGCGGCATTCCGCAAGCGTAAGAGACATAAGTTATGAAAGAGGAAAAAGCCGAATTCGCTTCCTCCGGCGTTGAACAACTGATCGAGCGATTGCGTGAACAGGCCGTTAATGCCGGCCAGGCCAAAGCCGAGGACATAGTCGCCGACGCTCAAAGGCGCGCAGCTTGGTTGATCGGAGAAGCCGAACAGGAAGCCAAAAACATTGTAAAAAAAGCGCAAACCGAAGCCGATGCATTAACCAACGCCGGCATAGATGCCTTGAACCTGGCCGCCAGAGACACCTTGTTAAGACTCAGGGATACGCTGCTCGGCAGCTTCAGCCAAGAAGTCCAAAGGGTCGTCGGCGAACAAATGGCTAGTCCGGCTTTTATCGAACAATTGATTTTGGCGCTAGCCGGCCAAATACGTGAACGAACCGGTTTGGATGATAATAACGAGATGACGGTCATTCTGCCGGAAATCGTCATCGGCGTCGAAGAGTTGCGCAAAAAACCTGAAGAATTGCAACAAGGCGCCTTATCGCATTTAACCGCCGCGATCGCCGGCGACTTGCTTCGAAAGGGTGTTCGTTTCGAGGTTTCCGATGACATCAAAGCCGGTCTTCTGATTCGGTTGGACGGGAACGCGATGGAAATCGATTTTACCGACGACGCCGTATCGAGCTTGTTGCTGCAACATTTGCAGCCTCGGTTTCGGGCTTTGTTGCAGGGCATCGTCAAGTGAACAACGACGACTTTAAATATACGTTGTTGATGAGTAGTCTGCCGGTACAGCCTGCTAATTTGTTCTCGACCAAGATTCTGCCGATTTCCCGCATCCAATTAGATAAGCGTCTGAGTCTGCTCGACCCGCAGGATGCCGGCGATTTGGACAGAATTGAGCGTATGTTGCATTGGTCGAAAATGAAGGTGGCGGACGATCGGCACATCGTCGAAACCGGCATGGCCGAGTTAGGGCTAATCCGGAGTCAGTTTTTGCGTGAAATCGTCTTGTGGCGTTTAGAGCTCAGAACCATCCTGACTGCCTTGCGCCGCAAACACGCGGGCGAAACGCTGCAGGCCGGCGAACCCTTCCATGGTTTCGGCAACCGCTTGCATCTGATTAAACGCAACTGGCAAAAACCCGACTTCGGCCTAGGGCAAGCCCTACCCTGGTTGAAACAAACGCAGCAACTGATGGCGACAAATCAGACCTTGGCCTTGGATAAACTGATGCTGAGCTTGAATTGGCAATATTACGCGCGCTTGAGCCGCGGCCATTGTTTCGATTTTCCGGCGGTTGTGCTTTACGTATTGCGCTGGGACTTGATTCATCGCTGGGTCAGTTACGACGCAGACCGAGCCTTGTTGCGCTTTAACGAGTTAGTTTGCGCCGCCATGGCGGACGTATCGCTGGAATGTGAAGGAAATTCATGAACGAACAAAACCCAACCACCGCCTCGGCTCGCGTCATCGCCGTACAGGATGATATTGTCGCGATCGAATCTCTGGGAAATCATGCGCTCACTAAAAACGAAGTGGTTTATGTGCTGCCCAGCCGTAGCGAAGTCAAACATAAGGAGCGCCTAAAAGCGGAAATCTTGCGGATATACGGCAACCGAGCCGATGCTCAGGTATATGAGAGCACCTTGGGCGTGGGTGTCGGCGATCCGGTCGAGCAGAGTAACGAACAACTGTCGGTCGAGCTTGGTCCCGGCTTACTGGGGCAGGTTTATGACGGTTTGCAAAATCCCCTCGAATTACTCGGTACGGAATTCGGTTATTTTCTGCCGCGCGGCGTCGATATGCCGGCTCTTGATCGTAACGCCAAATGGGCTTTTACCCCATGCGTCCAATTAGGCGCAAAAGTCCATGCCGGGCTAAGTTTGGGTAGCGTGCAGGAGAGGCGCTTCAAACATAAAATCATGGTGCCGTTCGATATCAAAGGCGAAGCCGAAGTGACTTGGATACAACAAGGCAATGTCACGGTGGACGAACCCGTGGCAAAAATTCGCTTGAGTAATGGTAAAGAGCAAATCTTAACCTTAAAACAACGCTGGCCCGTACGTAAGCCGTTGACACAAGATTTAGTGCGCAACAACTACAGCCAACGCCAATATCCTAGCGAACCCCTGATTACACATTTGCGTTTGGTCGATACTTTTTTCCCGATTGCGAAAGGCGGCACCGGCTGTATCCCCGGACCTTTCGGTGCAGGAAAAACCGTTCTGCAAAGCCTGATCGCGAGAAATTCCGAAGTCGATGTCGTGGTTGTAGTGGCCTGCGGCGAGCGGGCCGGCGAAGTGGTGGAAACCATTACCGAATTTCCGCAAATGACCGACCCTAGAACCGGCGGATCGTTGATGGACAGGACCATCATTATTTGCAACACCTCCTCTATGCCGGTCGCCGCGCGCGAAGCGTCGATTTATACCGGTATTACCTTGGGCGAATATTATCGGCAAATGGGCTTGAACGTATTACTGTTGGCAGATTCAACCTCGCGTTGGGCGCAGGCCATGCGCGAAACCTCGGGCCGTTTGGAAGAAATTCCCGGTGAAGAAGCGTTCCCCGCTTATTTGGATTCGTCGATTAAGGGCATTTATGAGCGAGCCGGTGTCATCTCGAACGCGGAAAGTGATGGCAGTCTGACAATGATAGGCACGGTATCGCCCGCCGGCGGCAACTTCGAAGAACCGGTGACGCAATCGACCTTGAGTACGGTAAAAACCTTTCTTGGCTTGAGCGCTGATCGAGCCTACAAACGCTTTTATCCGGCGGTCGACCCACTGCTGTCTTGGTCGCGTTACCTGGAACAACTAAGCCCTTGGTTTTCCGAACACCTCGCGCCGGAATGGACTGCGCATGTACAGCAAATGATCGAATTATTAGCGCACGGCAATCATGTCTACGAAATGATACAAGTGGCCGGAGAGGAAGGCGTGACCTTGGAAGACTTTGTGATCTATCAACAAGCGACCTTCGTAGATATGGTCTATTTGCAGCAGGATGCGTTCGACAATGTTGACGTATCGGTGTCTTTGGAACGCCAAAAAGAGGTATTCATGTTGATCATTAAACTGATCGGAGCCAAGCACCAGTTTTCCGACCAACACCATGTGCGAGATTATTACACGCGTTTGACCGGTCTATTCAAAAATTTGAACTATGCGATTTGGCAATCGACCGAATATAAATCCTTGTGGAGTAAGATTGAGGCCTTACAATAGACAACTAAGGGCTTGGATTCGGCTTCAAATAAAATCGTTACGAATCTCGCTGAGAGTTAAGCAAACCCCCGGCATACATTACCTATTTCGCTTGTTACCTTTTTTACTCGATTGTATTTATGAGCACAGTAATTCGTTTGTTACTCATTTTATCCGCCGCTAGCCTTCTAAACGGCTGCGCCAGCTTTGGCAAAGGTATCGCCGAAGCCTTTCTGGAAAAACAGGAACAAGAGGATACCCGGGTTTGCGAAATCACCGGCGACAAATTCACCGGACTAAAACCGCAATTGGAAACACCCGGGCGCAAAATGAAGGTGTTGATGGTGCATGGTGTGGGCAACCACCTACCCGGCTATTCCACCGAATTTTTGGAAAAACTGGCTAAGGAACTCGATCTCACGGTTACCACGAAAGCGCACAAAAACATCAAGCTGGCCTCGCCCAACGACTCGAACGCAAACCTGGGGAACCTGCGCATCCATCGTTACCTGAACAAGGAAAGAAACCAGGAATTGCTGTTTTACGAATTGACTTGGTCGGAAATCACCGCGAAAGACAAAGAGGTTTTGTCTTACGACAATTCCGGCGAACAATCTTTTCGCCGCGCCGAAGTCAACGATTTGTTGAAAAAATTCTCCAACGACACCGGCCCCGATCCCATCATTTATCTTGGCGAAAAGCGCGCAGATATCCTCACCGCATTCTTGCAATCGTTTTGCTGGATGGTCAGCGGCGACTGGGACACGTTGCCCAACGACGTGCATCAAGCCTGCTCGTCGAAGAATGTCACGCCGTTCTATAACGACAGCTATGCCTTTGTTTCCCATAGTTTGGGTAGCCGGATTACGATAGACGGTTTACACCGCATCGCCTCGCTTTACACCGAAGGCAAAAATCAGGGCTATTACGAGGACGTCGCCAACGTCTTGAAAAATAAAGATGTGCCGATTTACATGATGTCGAATCAATTACCCATGCTGCAATTGGGACGGTCGTTACCGGAAATCACCAAACAGGCAGCAAGCTATTGTCAGCCGACCGGGGAAAAATATCAGGAACGCATCTTGCGCCATACCAACATCATCGCCTTCAGCGACCCCAATGATTTGCTCAGTTACGCCTTGCCCTACGATTTCGTCGACAAATATTTGGATTCCCGTCTGTGCATTAATGTAACCAACATCAACATCAATGTCGCCAAGGTTTATGATGCGTTCGGGCTAGGCAAACTGGCCAATCCGCTGGACGCCCATATCGGCTACGATACCGATGACCGCGTGATCGCTTTGATCGCCAAAGGCATCGCCAACGACAAGACAGCCGATATCGTCAAACAGCGCTGCCATTGGACCGAAACCATAGAATAATGATCTCGTGTTACGAAACGACTCGGCTACTCGACTTAGCAGCCGACGGTCATGAAACTGCCGGCATCTCCATAAGGACATGAAAGATGTCCTGTGTGGGAGCGACACTTTGTCGCGACCGGAGAGTTTCGAGCGCGACGAAGCGTCGCTCTCACAATGACTTTGACGGTAATCGGTATATCGATTAGTCAAAACGTCTAGCATCCGGCGGCAATTTCGCAAAAATCGGGTGACCGGGTATGCCGTATTGATCCGGATAATATACGCCGCCCAAATGCAAACCGTGCGGCGGCGCCGTCATCGCCGCCACCGCCCTGTTTCTTATATCCAGCAGCTGCGCGGTCCAATCAACCGGCCGTTTACCGCTTCCGATCTCGATCAACACGCCGGCGATATTCCTGACCATATGATGCAGGAAAGCATTGGCGCAAATGTCGATGACAACCCGATCGTCGTCGCGGTAGACATCGACAAAGTGCATGAAGCGATTTGGGCTTTTAGATTGGCAACCCTGTGCACGAAAGGACGAAAAATCGTGCTCGCCGATTAAATATTGGGCGGCCAGGTGCATTTTGCCGGCATCTAAAGGCAGATAGCACCAAGTCGCTTGCGTTCTCAATAGGGCCGATTTCATCGGTCGATTCAAGATGACATAACGGTAAAAACGGGCTATCGCACTGTAACGGGCATGAAAATCGCCGACCGCCGGCTTGACCCAGATAATTCGGATATCCTCCGGCAGCAGGCTATTGCCGCCCATCAACCAAGCCCGTAAATCTCGATTAACGTTGCTATCAAAATGTACGACTTGTTCCAATGCATGCACACCGGCATCGGTACGGCCGGCGCAATGTACCGTGATAGCTTCGTCGGCTATCCTGCTCAAGGCTGTCTGCAGTTCGCCTTGTAAAGTGGGTTTGCCCGCCTGCCATTGCCAGCCGGCATAGGCCGAGCCGTCGTATTCTATGCCTAAAACGATACGCGCCATTAATCTTTAATGAATGAACACCTTATATCCGACCTCAACCCTGGCAAATAAGTCGGTCACATCGGCATTCTTCATCCTGATGCAACCATGCGATGCCGGCACGCCTTGCATCGATTCGTCCGGGCAACCGTGGATGTAAATATAACGCCAAGTGCTATCGACGCGGCCGTAGCGGTTATGGCCGGGCTCCAGCCCGCCCAGCCACAAGATGCGGCTCAGTATCCAATCGCGTCCGGGAAATTCCGAGGCCAGTGCCGGCGTGTAAATCTCCCCGGTCGGCCTGCGCCCGACGAACACGCTGTTTATCGGCGCATCCCCGCCAATTTTCGCTCGTATCCTATGCCAACCGGTCGGCGTACATTCGCTGCCTTTCAGTTGGCCTGGGCCGTTTTTCGCAGTAGATACCGAGTAGCGGCATAACACCTCGTCGTTTGCCAGCAGCCTCAATTCTTGGCTGGCGATACAGACATCCAGGTAACATTTCACTACAGCCATTATTTGACAAACAAGGCTATCGATTCGACATGCGCCGTCTGCGGGAACATGTCCATGACGCCGGCCTTGACCAGCTTGTAACCCAGATCATTGACCATGATACCGGCATCGCGCGCCAAAGTCGACGGATTGCAGGACACATAGACGATACGTTCTGGCTGCCAATGCTTAAAATGATGCAGTACTTCCGAAGCGCCGGCACGCGATGGATCCAACAGGATCTTGGTGAATTTCTGTTTAGACCAAGACAAGTCTTTAATGTCCTTACTCAAATCGGCCGCATAAAATTCGACATTTTCCACCTGATTCAGTCGAGCATTCTCGCGGGCATGGTTGACCAACGGCAAGTCGCCCTCGACTCCGACCACACAGCCGGCTTTGGTCGCCATAGGCAAGGTAAAATTACCCAAACCACAGAATAGATCCAGCACCCTATCCTCCTTAGTCAATTCCAACGCATCCAACGCGCGCGTCACCATTTTTTGATTGATGTCGTAATTGACCTGGGTAAACATGGCCGGTCGGAAATTGAATTTGATGCCCTGCTCTGCCAAGGCATAGCTAGGAATCACTTCCGGCTCGCCGTCGAGCGGAACGATGCTGTCCGGCCCCTTAGACTGCAAACACATGCTGATGCCGTAGCGACGGCCAAACTCGCGCATGCGCTGCTTGTCGGCATCGGTAGGCGGCTCCAGCACTCTAAAGGCCAGCACGCATTCGGTATCGCCGATCGCCACTTCGATTTGCGGGATTTTGTCTTTGATGCTGAGACCGGCAATCATCTCGCCCAAGGCGATCAGGTTTTCACCGACAATGGAATGCATGACCTTGCAGCTGTCGATCTCCGCTAAAAACGGGTTGCGCCGCTCGCGAAAACCGACCAGCACTCGGTTTTTCTTGGCCACCCATTTGACGCCCATTCGGGCTTTGCGCCGATAGCCCCAGTGTGGGCCTTTCAATGCCTCCCAGATTTGCGGAATCTCGACTTTGCCGATGCGGCGAAATTGGTCTTGTAATAAATCTTCTTTGAAATGAATTTGTTCCGCGTCGTCTACATGCTGGAAGCTGCAACCGCCGCAAACGCCGAAATGCGGACAGGCCGGCTCGACTCTATGTTCCGAGCGGCTATGCAAAGCCGCGAGTTTGCCTTCGGCGTAGTCCTTACGGCTGTCGGTATAGATAAAGTCGACGGTTTCGCCCGGCAAGGCTTCGTCGATGAACACGACTTTGCCGTTGACATGGGCGACACCCCGGCCGTCATGAGATAGAGATTCGATCGTAACGGTAACGGGATCTAGGGGTAATTTTTTCTTTCGGAACATGAAGCATGAATAAATGAAAAACCGGAAGCATCGCTTTTCCGGGAAATCTATACGAGCCTGAGCCTTCTCCTGTTTACGAGCGTCAGGAAGGAAACACGCCGGTGGATAAATAGCGGTCACCGCGATCACAGATAATCGCGACGATGATCGCGTTTTGCACTTGTTTGGCCAATTCCAAGGCCGCAAATACCGCGCCGCCGGACGATACGCCGGCGAAGATGCCTTCCCGCGCGGCCAGCGCCCGAGTAGCGTTCTCGGCGTCGATTTGGTCGACTTCGATGATGCGATCCACCCGCGTTTCGTCGAATATTTTTGGCAGATACTCTTTAGGCCAGCGGCGAATGCCGGGAATCTTGGATTCGCCCTTGGGCTGAACGCCGACGATTTGAATATCCGGATTTTGCTCTTTCAGATAGCGCGACGTTCCCATGATGGTACCCGTCGTGCCCATCGCGCTGACGAAATGCGTGACCTTGCCTTCAGTATCGCGCCAAATTTCCGGACCGGTGCCTTCGTAGTGAGCGCGCGGATTGTCGGGGTTGGCGAATTGATCCAATATCCGCCCCTTACCTTCGGCTTCCATGTTGCGAGCCAAGTCGATAGCGGCTTCCATACTGCCCTTAGCAGGTGTCAGTATAATTTCCGCTCCATAGGCTTTCATCGAAGCGATACGTTCGGCACTCATGTTGTCCGGCATAATCAGGGTCATTTTATACCCTTTAATAGCAGCGGCCATTGCCAGTGCGATACCGGTATTCCCGCTGGTCGCCTCGATCAATCGGTCTCCCGGTTTAATTTCGCCGCGGCCTTCGGCATGTTTAATCATGCTTAAAGCAGGCCTATCTTTGACTGAACCGGCCGGGTTATTACCTTCTAATTTAACTAAAATAGTATTAGTCGTTTCGCCTGGGAGACGTTGCAAACGCACAAGCGGGGTATTACCGACTTGCGACTCGATGGTAGGAAATTTCATAACTGAATCGGAGAAATGAACACTGCCGGATTATATCAAATCGACCAACCCGTGGTCGCGCCGAATGCATATAACTGTTGCGCATAAGGAATTGTTTTATAATTCGAGCTAATCGACAAAAGAACTCCGAACGGTTATGGATACCCTTGTAAATATTTCTCCCGAACTAACCAGTCCAGAACTTTATATCAATCGCGAACAAAGCTTGTTGGAATTTAACATCCGCGTCCTGGCACAAGCGCTCGATACGAATATTCCATTATTAGAACGCTTAAATTATCTTTGTATCTCGTGCTCAAATTTAGACGAATTTTACGAAGTGCGCGTCGCCAGCTTGTTGCAAATGGCGGAAATGGACGACAGCGCCATCAGCGTTGACGGTTTGAGTATTCAAGAGCAATTGGAAAAGATCTCGATTAAGGCTCACGAATTGGTGGCCGAACAATACCGAGTGCTCAATGAGGTGCTGATTCCAAGCCTCGAAGCGGAAAATATCCGTTTTCTGAAGCGCGACCGCTGGAGCGAGTCGCAGAAAGCATGGCTGGAAAAATATTTCAATGAAGAACTACTGCCGATTCTGGCCCCGATGGGGCTGGATTCGGCGCACCCCTTCCCTCGCATACTCAACAAGAGTTTGAATTTCATCATCTCTCTTACCGGGAAAGACGCATTCGGCCGAAACAGCGGGCGCGCGATATTACAGGCGCCGCGCGCTTTGCCCCGCATCATACAACTGCCCGCCGCCGATACCGATAGCGGGCCGCATGATTTCGTGTTTTTGTCTTCCATTATTCATGCTTTCGTATCGGATTTATTCAACGGCATGACGGTAAAAGGTTGTTATCAGTTCCGTGTAACCCGCAACAGCGACTTCTTCGTCGACGACGATGCGATAGACGACCTAATGTTGGCCGTCGCCGGCGAGCTTGCAATGCGTAACTATGGTGACGAAGTCCGTTTGGAAGTGGACGCCAATTGCCCGGAAGAAACCATTCATTTTTTATTGGCCCGATTCGAATTAACACCGGACAAACTGTTTTTGGCTAATGGCCCGGTTAATTTGAGCCGTATCCAGGCCATTTACAGCATGGTAGACCGATTCGAGCTAAAATTTCCGCCGTTCAAACCCGGTCTACCGTCGGTCTTGACCCGCAACAAAGACATGTTTGCCTGCATCCGTAAACAGGATATATTGCTACATCATCCCTATGAGTCCTTCCAGCCTGTCATAGAATTTCTCCGCCAGGCAGCGACGGACCCCGATGTATTAGCCATCAAACAAACGCTTTACCGTACCGGTGTTGATTCCCCGATTGTCGGGGCATTAATCAAGGCCGCCCGTGCCGGAAAGGAAGTAACGGTCGTCATCGAGTTGCGCGCCCGTTTCGACGAAAAAGAAAACATAGGCCTAGCCGCGAAATTACAAGAAGCGGCCGCTCATGTCGTGTATGGCGTGGTTGGATACAAGACTCACGCTAAGATGTCGATGGTACTGCGTAGAGAGGGGGGGATTCTGCGCAATTACGTTCATCTGGGCACCGGCAACTATCACCCGAAAACGGCCCGCCTATATACCGATTATGGCCTGTTTAGTTGCGAAAAAGAACTAAGCGAAGACGTGCGCCGCGTGTTCATGCAATTGACCAGCCTAGGCAAGGTCAGCAAACTTAATCAGCTATTGCAATCGCCTTTTACCTTGCATAACGGCTTGTTAAAGATGATAGACAGGGAAATCGAGTTCGCCCAGAAAGGCAAACAAGCCAAAATCATCATTAAGGTCAATGCCGTGGTTGAGGAACAAACGATTCAAGCGTTGTACCGCGCATCGCAAGCCGGCGTGCGGATCAGACTCATCGTACGCGGTATTTGCTGCCTGCGTCCCGGTATAGAAGGGGTTTCCGATAATATCGAGGTTCGCTCCATTATCGGCCGTTTTTTGGAACATGCTCGCGTTTACGCCTTCATGAATGGCGGCGATTGGACTGTATATGCTTCCAGCGCCGATTTAATGAATCGCAATATGTTTAAACGAGTGGAGGTGTGTTTTCCAATTGCCGACAAAAAAATCAGCGAACGCATCATGAACGACTTGAAAGCTAATTTAAGCGATAATTCCCAAGCATGGTTATTACAGCGCGACGGAAAATATCTACGCGCCACACCGGGCGATGAGCCCGTATTTCAGGTGCAAACCGAATTACTAAAAACTTATAGCCAATAAATATGCCAGCCCATATTGCAAATCAACGTCAAGTAGTACTCGATACCGAGACCACCGGCATTAATCCGAAAGAAGGTCACAAAATCATTGAAATCGGTTGTGTGGAACTGATCAACCGACGCCTGTCACAGAACCGATTTCATGTCTATCTGAATCCTGATAGAGAAATCGATGCAGGCGCCATTGAGGTGCACGGCATAACAAACGAATTTTTGCGAGACAAACCGCGATTTGCCGATGTGGTTGAAGATTTTATGGCGTTTACGGCCGGCGCCGAACTGATTATTCACAATGCCCCCTTCGACGTCGGTTTTCTAAACCACGAATTATCGTTACTGGAAAACGAAACGCGTTCAGTAGAAACCAACAGCACCGTTTTCGATACGCTGACCTATGCGCGCAAAAAACACCCAGGCGCCCGTAACAGTTTGGATGCTTTGTGTAAACGCTACGGAATAGACAACAGCCACCGCGATCTGCACGGCGCTTTGCTGGACGCCGAAATTCTCGCCGATGTGTATCTGATCATGACCGGCGGTCAATCGTCGTTATTAGATGAAGGGGATCAAATCGAAAATACAGAACAGGAACAGTTTGTGCGGTTGTCCGCCGACCGTCCGGCGTTAAAAGTAGTGCGTTGCAATAGCGATGAACTCGCGGCGCACCGGGAACGCCTGGAAAGCATTGCTAAGATGAGCGGGAACTGCATTTGGCTCCGAGATTAAGCATGCCGTGTTCACTATTAATTAAATATCGATTCAAAAGAATAGCCGGTGTCTTCCAAAATTTCTTTCAAGCGTTTCAATCCATCCATCTGAATTTGTCTAACGCGTTCTCTGGTCACTCCGAGTTCCAATGCGACTTGCTCCAAAGTCGCACTTTCAAAACCACATAGACCGTATCGGCGACAAATCACCTCGCGCTGCTTTTCAGCCAGTTGATAAACCCAATCGGCTACATTATTTTGAATTAAATCTTCCTGCAGGATTTCCACCGGCGAGCGACTTTCCTCTTCCGTGATGGTCTCCAGCAGCGGTTTGTCGATATCCTTGCCATACGAAACGTCAACCGAAGTGACCCGCTCATTCAGCTTAAGCATCCTGTTAACGGTTTTAACGGGCCTATCTAAATGCTTGGCGATGTCGTCAGCCGTCGGCTCATGGTCGAGTTGCTGCGCGAGGTTACGCTGCGCTTTTAGATAAACATTCATTTCCTTCACGATATGAATCGGCAAACGTATGGTACGGGTTTGATTCATAATCGCCCGTTCGATGGTTTGTCTGATCCACCACGTGGCATAAGTAGAAAAACGAAACCCTCGATCGGGGTCGAATTTTTCAACCGCTCGTATCAAACCCAAATTGCCTTCTTCGATCAAATCCAATAACGGAAGACCGCGATTCAGATAACGTCTGGAAATCTTTACCACTAAGCGCAAATTGCTTTCGATCATGATTTTTCGTGCTTCAGGATCGCCTTGCAGCGCTCTTTTACCGTATATTTTTTCTTCGTCTGCACTGAGTAATTGGGACTTACTAAGCTCATTAAGATAAGCCCGAGTCGCATCAAAATTAGCTTCGAGCGGAGAGTCGCTGACCTCGGCATCACTTGTTTTATATCTTTCGGAAGTGTCGATACCCGGACTGTCGTCTTCAATATCGCCAAAAGTTATGTCGTCAGCAATGTCCATTTCCAACTCTTTTGTAATATCAATCGATTCTTCCATCATGACTCTTCTCCAGGTTTGATGCTTAATGTACACTCGGCCGTCTTACTGGTAAATATTTTCACGATTAGCTGTTTATCACGGTTTAACATTTCAATTAGCGATTCCAAAAGCACGGATCTACCTAAGAAATCCGAAAACTATGTATTTCCCATAAGTAAAATTAAGTACTATTTGAGCAACAAACCGTTTCCTTATCGTGGTTTCAAGCATAACGCCTTTTTTATTCCAGTGCTAGTATGACTTTAAAAAAAAAATATTATTATTTGATTTAATTGGGTATTTTGGTGAAATTTTTCACAAAATTGAGACAGACTCATCGTTGTTAAAAAACAACACTTGACAAAAAACAACTATTTTAATCGAATCTTAAGAATAACTTAGCTTTGAAGCAATACTTTCTTTGCCCGATTGATTTGCGCCGCCAAATAATCTGAGCCGCCACGGTCGGGATGCAATCGCGCAATCAGCTTTCGGTGAGCCTGGATAATGTCCTCTTCGCTGGCTCCAGGTTTTAAACCAAGGACGCATAATGCTTCCGATTTTGTCATTGATCTATCGCTGCCCGCCCGATATCTAGGCTGTTCAGAATCCGTCTTATGCGTTTGCTTCCCATGAACGTATAGCATCCAAAGCCGGCGCAGTTGCGGAGCATAATGTAAAAGAACCGGCATTAACCGCACCAGACTCGCAATCAGTACACCTATCATGGCAAACAGTAAATTTAGTTTTCCGGCGGCGGCTAAAGCCGTCAATAGCAATATGACAACTATCCAAATGGACTTTTTCAACGCAACGCGTATTTGTCCCGTCGGTGTTTTCTGATACCAGCGAGCAGCAAGATAAATCAGTATTAGCGGCGCCAAAAACAATAAAATGCGTATCAAGGTCTGTCTCGACTGGTAATATCATCCGATCCATAATACATTAGAATGCTTGACCGGTCCTATACATACAATCAATGCCTCAATCTAATCCATTGATTCTAGGTTTTGCTGCGTACAGTGGTACAGGCAAAACCACATTGCTAACCCGATTGATACCGATTCTTAAGCAACGTGGCTTAAGAATCGGGGCAATAAAACATAGCCATCACGATTTCGAAATTGATTATCCCGGCAAAGATAGCTATCGCTTGAGAAGCGCCGGCGCATCGCCGATGATGATAGTTTCGCCATATCGAAGCGTCCTAGTCACAGAGTATTCTCGTCGACGTGAAGTCGGTTTAATGGAACAATTAGCTTTTTTTCCGAAAAACAATCTCGATCTTATTTTGGTGGAAGGCTTCCGTGACGAAAACTTTGTAAAAATCGAGTTGCACAGGCCGAGCCTGAACAAAGACTTACTATACCCGGACGACGATAACGTCATCGCAATCGCTAGCGACCAGCCATTACCCACGCCCGACACGATACCTTGTTTAGATTTGAACAATCCGCAGGCGATCGCCGATTTTATTTTCCACCGTTTTTTTGAGCTTAAATTGTGACGGATTTTTGTTACCCCGGGTCTGCGGGCCTGTTATCGGCGGAAGAGGCTATATCCAGCATTATTTACGCCATTGAAACCATCCAAGACCAGGAATCGATCGACCTGTTTTCAGCGAAAGATCGAGTATTGGCTAATACGATCAAATCGCCGATCCATATCCCGCCGCACCGCAATGCAGCAATGGACGGCTACGCGTTTTCGAATGAAGACATCGTTCGCAATCAGGCATTCAAATTGCGTATCGCAGGGACAGCTTGGGCCGGAAAACCGTTTAACGGTCCGGTCGCTTCGAACCAATGCGTAAGAATTTTTACCGGCGCATTAGTACCGAACTTTGCCGATAGCGTTATTGCACAGGAACGATTAATCGTTGATGGCGAATACGTAACTTTCCCTGACGACACTCAACCATTCAAAAACATCAGGGCGATTGGCAGCGACGTAAAAAAACAGGACCCGCTGATTGTCGCTCCTAAGAAATTGAATTCGAGTGATTTAGGTTTACTTGCGGCTGCCGGCATAGCAAACATTACCGTATATCGCCGATTAAACATCGGGTTCTTTTCCACGGGCGATGAATTAGTCGGAATAGGTCAAGCACTGCAACCGGGTCAGATCTACGACAGTAACCGGTATTTGTTAGCCGCCATGCTAAACGACCCCAATCATTCGGTGACGGATTTAGGCGTCATCAAAGACGATCCGCAATCGCTCGAAAATGCCTTAATGGGCGCAGCAAACAAGTTCGACGTATTAATTTCGACGGGTGGTGCATCAGTTGGCGACGCGGATTTTGTCAAGCAAACATTGGAGAAATGCGGCCAAGTCAATTTCTGGAAACTGGCGATCAAACCCGGAAAACCATTGGCATTCGGTAAAATTGGCAACTGCTGGTTTTTCGGCTTGCCCGGTAATCCCGCAGCCGTATTAGTGACCTATCAACAATTTGTCAAACCGGCGCTACTAAGACTCGCAGGCGCACCGCCGACACAAGCGTTACAACTGCGCGCACGTTGTGAAACATCTTTACGGAAATCTCCCGGAAGAAAGGAATATCAACGCGGGATTTTAAGCCAAGTAAAGCCGGGCGAATTTGCGGTAAAACTCGCCGGTCCGCAGGATTCTCACCAACTAAAAGTAGCCAGCCTAGCAAACTGTTTCATCATATTAGATCAAGATTGTTCCGGCGTAGAAGCAGGACAAATGGTGACGGTCGAACCTTTTGAAAATCGAATTTAAGGGGGGCAACGGCAAGCGTTCGATACCCCCGCTTCTATCAGCCCGTCTATTCCGTAAAC
This sequence comes from Methylomonas sp. MgM2, assembly GCF_054172045.1. NCBI lineage: Bacteria > Pseudomonadati > Pseudomonadota > Gammaproteobacteria > Methylococcales > Methylococcaceae > Methylomonas > Methylomonas sp. MgM2. Next base: position 177,009 of record NZ_JBSYXO010000004.1, read on the forward strand.
ATTGATTTGATTCACAACCACTAAGGACCTATGGTCACATTAGCCAGGTAGCCGTTTTTTCGAGCCAAATAACCATCCACAAATGCTTTCATTGGTTCCGCTTCGTATTCGCGCAAACCACTAACAGCCAACTTTTTAAAACCGGATCCGGCAACTTCATCGTCGGACTTGATTTGAAAGTGCAAATAAGCAGTGGCGCGTTTACCGTTCACTTCCATTGAAGGCTCCAGCATGACCAGATGAGGATTTTCGATATCGAGCTTTAACATATTCAGAGTCATGCTTTCGTAGATGACCAGCGGTCTATCGATGTTAAACATTACATTTTCCTTCTCAAGCAGCGGGACCAACACGTAAGGAAAGTTTTGCCCGGAAAATGCAACGTAATCCCTAATTAAGGTTTCCAACATCTTATGATCGTGATTGATTCTGCCTGAACGCTGAACCTGAAGATAAGTTTTACCTTGATTATCGGTAATATCGATTTGATCGGCATTGGTTTCCGGAAAATTCAAAAACACGCCGTCACCGACCATACCGGAAAAGATAAAATGCATGTTTTCGCTAAGGCCGTATTTTTCCAGCACTAAGGAAAATAATAAATCACCCGGTACACAAAAACGTTTTGCGTCGGCATCATGCAAGGGATTAAAGTCATGGGCAATCTCTTTGGCAAATGCACTGGCCTGCTGCGCGGCAATCCGAATGCTATTGTCGTGAGTTTCATAAAATTCTTTTAGGAACATAGTTGTTATTATTAATAGCGAGGTATTGTAGGATCACAGTTTAAAGACCAGGCATCTATGCCACCCTTTAAATTATAAAGCCGATTAAAACCATATTGCTCCAAAAACAAACATGCTTGTTGACTACGCATGCCGTGGTGACAGACCACCACGATATCTTGTTCTTTATCCAAGCCGTCAACCCGCTCGGATAGTAGGCGTAACGGAATATGCAGACTACCGTCGATGTGCGCAAATGCGTATTCGTTGGGTTCGCGCACGTCTAATAATAAAAGCTTCTTTCCATTTTCAATATCTTTTTGCAATTGATAAACAGTATATTGTGTTATTGGCATAGGAATCGTTCCAATCGTTCTAAAGCGGTCGCCATTCTATCTATAGAAGCGGTATATGCAAAACGGATATGCCGGTCAGCTAAATTTCTGCCGAAATCTCGCCCTGGCGTCACGGCTACGCCTTGCTGTTCCAACAGTTGTTTGGCGAACTCAAAACTATTGTCGGTAAACGCACTACAGTCGGCATAAACATAAAACGCCCCTTCCGGTTTACAAGCGATTTTAAATCCCAATTTCAGTAGATTTTCATACAAAAAATCCCGACGGCGTTTAAATTCCAGTCGCCGCCTTTCCAGTTCGGCCCTGTTTTCCGGAGAAAACGAGGCCAACGCCGCGTATTGCGAATGAGTCGGCGTGGAAATGAAAATATTTTGCGCGAGTTTTTCCGCGGCCGGAATAAAGTTTTCAGGCACGATTAACCAACCGATCCGCCATCCGGTCATGCCGAAATATTTCGAAAAACTATTAATCACAAAGGTGTCGTCGCTAAATTCCAAGGCACTAGCCGCACGTCGGTCGTAAACTAAGCCATGGTAAATCTCGTCGGAATAAAAACAGCCATCCAAATCATGAACTCGATCAATAGCGCTTTTCAAGTCGTCCGCGCCGAGCATGGTGCCGGTCGGGTTGGAAGGCGATGCTATTAACACGCCTTTGCTGGCATGTCGCCAATGTTCACTCAGCAGTTCCGCTGTGAGTTGGTAGCCCGTACCGGCATCGACATCCACAAATTGCGTTTGACCGTCGAACAAACGCACAAAATTGTCGTTGCATGGATAGCAAGGGTCTGCCATCAACACTTGTTCTCCCGGATTTAAACTAATACCGAACGCCAACAAAAACGCACCGGATGCGCCGGGCGTAACAAAGACGCGCCGCGGATCCAATTCCACCCGATATTCCTCTCGGTAATAATTAGCGATGCTGTCACGCAATTCCGGCAAGCCGGCCGCAGCGGTATATTTTACCTCACCGGACTGTAACAAGGCTTTACCGGCGTCTATTATGCCCTGCGGCGTAGGAAAATCCGGCTCGCCGATTTCCATATGAACGATATCTCTGCCCTCCTTTTCCAATTCCTTAGCACGTTGCAGTAACTCCATAACATAAAAGGCGGAAATGCCTTGCATGCGATCGGCGATCTTCTGTTTCATATTATCTTTTTGTAAAAAAACCGCGGGAATCATAACAAACTTCTTGCCTGCACTTAGCCATTCTGATAAAAAGCTCCGATTTTTTTATTGTCAGTCAGGAGTCAATGGATGAATAATTCCACGACAGATTTCACCTTTAAACCGTACGAAGAAAAAGAAGGTGAAGAATACATGAATGAAGCGCAGCTTCAGCACTTTACAAACATCCTGAACAAATGGAAGTCAGAATTGATGGAAGAAGTGGATCGTACCGTACATCATATGCAGGATGATGCGGCTAACTTTCCCGATCCCAACGATAGAGCGACTCAGGAATCCGAATTCAGTTTAGAGCTGCGTACCCGGGATCGAGAGCGCAAATTGATCAAGAAAATCGAAGAATCCCTAAAAGCCATCGAGTCAGGCGATTACGGTTATTGTGAAACCTGCGGAGTTGAAATCGGCATTCGCCGTCTGGAAGCCCGCCCGACCGCCACATTGTGTATCGATTGCAAAACCCTGGATGAAATCCGGGAAAAACAAATGGGTTAACTCTGGCGTCGAACGACTCACGCTATATAGGCCGGTTTGCGCCATCCCCAACCGGCCAGCTGCATCTTGGATCGCTTTATACCGCCTTAGCCAGTTATCTGGATGCTCGCCGGCACGGCGGTATATGGCTATTGCGCATTGATGATTTAGATACGCCGCGCAATGCCGCCGGTGCCATTGACGCCATCTTGCATTGTCTTGAGCGATTCGGTTTACATTGGGATGGCGAGATTTACTACCAAAGCCGGTACCTGAGCAAATACCAAGCCATTTTAAAACACCTACAGGAACAGCACTGGCTTTACGCCTGCCGTTGCAGCCGCAAAATCCTAAGGCATACCGCCGTCTATCCTGGCGTATGTCGATACGCGGGTTTTTCCTTTGATGAGCCATCGGCCTGGCGCTTAAAAGTACAAGATATATCGATCGAATTCGACGATGCGTTGCAAGGTAAAGTCAATCATCATCTGAGCCGAGAACACGGCGATTTCATTATACGCCGTAAAGACAACATCATCGCTTATCAGTTTGCGGTGGTAATAGACGACTATTTGCAAAAAATTACGCACGTAGTGCGGGGTATCGATTTACTCGACTCGACCCCAAAACAGATTTACCAACAGCGATTGCTGGCCTACCCGCATCCCCGTTACATGCATTTGCCGCTGATCGTCGACGATCAAGGCCATAAACTCAGCAAGCAGAACTTAGCCACTCCGGTAGACGACTCACAACCCGAACCGACCCTGTTTTTGTTATTAAACATGCTGCAGCAAAATCCGCCCTCGTCTTTGCGAAACGCGCCTGTCGCAACCCAACTAGAATGGGCGATTACTCATTGGGAGCCGTTAGCCTTGAAAAAAATTAGTGCAATTCATCCGCCGATTCACTAAGTTACCGCTCATAAATCGGATAAGACCCAAGGAATTACCATGTCAGAACATCACATTTATCCCGTAAAACCTGATATCGCCTCAAAAGCCCATATCAATGCCGCAACCTATCAAAGCATGTACGAACGGTCGATTAAAGATCCTACCGGGTTTTGGGCGGAACAAGCCGAATTGTTTCTGGATTGGCATCAGCCATGGCATAGCGTCATGCGCTGCGATTACGACCAGGCGGAAATACACTGGTTCGAAGGCGGCAAGTTAAACGTCAGTGTCAACTGTTTGGACAGGCATCTGGAGAGCCGCGGCGATCGGGTGGCCGTGATCTGGGAAGGAAATAAACCTAAAGATTCGCTCAAGCTAACTTATCGGGAATTGCATCGGGAAGTTTGCAAGTTCGCCAATGTCTTGAAAGCCCAAGGCATCAAGAAGGGCGATCGGGTGTGTATTTATCTGCCGATGATAATCGAAGCCGCCGTGGCAATTTTGGCGTGTACCCGCATCGGAGCGATACACTCCATCGTATTCGGCGGTTTTTCCGCCGAATCCCTGCGCGACCGTATTCTGGATGCCGACTGCCGTCTGCTAATCTGTGTCGACGAAAGCTACCGCGGCGTCAAAGTCGTCCCTTCCAAGCTGATGGCGGATAAAGCAGCTGCAAAATGTCCTAATTTGGAAAAAGTCATCGTGGTCAAACACAGCGAATACGAAACCCCATTCAAAACGGGCCGCGACGTTTATTACCACGAAGCCATGGCGGAAGCCTCGGAAGACTGCGAACCGGAATGGATGGATGCCGAAGACCCCTTGTTTATCCTGTATACCTCCGGCTCCACCGGCAAACCGAAAGGGGTGTTACACACCACCGGCGGTTATCTGCTGTATGCGGCGATGACGCACAAATACGTGTTCGATTACCAGGACGGCGAGGTTTACTGGTGTACCGCCGATATCGGCTGGGTCACCGGCCATTCATACGTGATTTACGGCCCCTTGTGCAACGGCGCCGCCACACTAATGTTCGAGGGCATTCCAACCTATCCGGAGGCCGACCGCTTCTGGCAAATCGTGGACAAGCACCGAGTCAATATTTTTTATACCGCGCCGACCGCAATCCGCGCATTAATGGCACAAGGCGACGATTTCGTAACGCGTACCGACCGCAGCAGCCTGCGTATTTTGGGCAGCGTGGGCGAGCCGATTAATCCCGAGGCTTGGGAATGGTATTATCAGGTGGTCGGCGAACGCCGTTGCCCCATCGTCGACACCTGGTGGCAAACCGAAACCGGCGGCATTTTGATAACACCGCTTCCGGGCGCCACGGCACTGAAACCGGGTTCGGCCACCTTACCGTTTTTCGGCGTGAAACCCGCCATTCTCGACAACGACGGACACATACTGGAGGGCGAAGCCACCGGTATTTTGGTACTGACAGCCTCCTGGCCGGGACAGATGCGTACCGTATACGGCGATCATCAACGTTTCTATGAGACTTATTTTCAAAAGTACCCGGGTTATTACTTTTCCGGCGACGGCGCTCACCGCGACAGTGATGGATATTACTGGATTACCGGCCGGGTGGATGATGTCATTAACGTCTCCGGCCACCGATTGGGAACGGCCGAGGTCGAAAGTGCATTGGTATTGCACCGCGACGTGGCCGAAGCCGCGGTGGTCGGCTATCCGCATCCAATCAAAGGTCAGGGTATTTATGCGTTCGTGACGTTGAACGTCGGCATCGTTCCGACCGATGATTTGAAAAAGGACTTGTTGAATCTGGTCCGCGAGGAAATTGGCCCTATCGCTCAACCCGATTTGATTCAATGGGCGCCTGGCCTTCCTAAAACCCGTTCCGGCAAAATCATGCGCCGCATATTGCGTAAAATCGCCGCTAACGACATTCACAATTTAGGCGATACCTCGACCTTGGCCGATCCGTTGGTGGTCGACGATCTACTGGCTCAGCGCGCTTCCCATCAGAAATAATGCGAATCGCCCTGGCCTATTTCGGCGTCATTTTGATTTGGTCCACTACGCCGTTAGCCATCAAATGGAGCGCCGAAGAAGTCAGTTACGTCTTCGGCGTCACCGCCCGAATGAGCCTAGGCGCGCTTTGTTTGCTTCTGTTAATGCTCGGCAAACGGCTGCCGTTACGTCTGAACAAGGCAGCCGGTCTGACCTACCTGGCAGTGGCCGTCCAGCTATTTGCCGGCATGCTGACCGTGTACTGGGGCGCCCGCTTTATTCCTTCCGGCTGGATATCGGTCATATTCGGTCTGACGCCGTTTATGACCGCCTTTCTCGCGGCTACTTTTTTAAAAGAACACAGCCTTGGTTGGGGTAAATTGGCTTCTTATACTTTAGGTTTGGCCGGTTTGATTCTGATGTTCCAGTCGGCCTTGGATATCAAGCAACAAGCAATACAGGGCATGATCGCCATCTTGATTGCGGCCTTCCTGCAAGCGGCCAGTTCCGTTTGGGTTAAACGCATACACGCCCAATTGCCCGCGTTGACCCAAATCAGCGGCGGCATGCTCATCGCCTTGCCCGCCTATTTGCTGACGTGGTGTTGGCTGGATCACGGCATGTTGCCGCCTAAGATACCGTTGCAGGCACAACTATCGATACTCTATCTGGGCATGGTCGCAACCCCGATCGGCTTTGCCTTTTACTACTACGTGTTGATTCATATGGCAGCCACCAAGGTGGCCTTAATCACGCTGGTCACGCCGGTATTTTCATTGGTTTTAGGGTGGAGCATCAATCATGAACCGGTATCGTTAAAAATTGCCGGCGGCGCAAGTTTGATCCTACTAGCACTCGGCTTACATACCTTAGTAGACCACCGCCACCGGCGGCGGGTACGCCCGATTGAGGTCATTCGGGGTGGCGGTTGAGCTTCAGGGCTTGCCATGCTTTTCGTCCGCTCAAGCTACTTGAGCATTGGAACAGGTTCCGGCGGCAACAAGTCGGCCAACACAGCGCCATCCAGAACTTGCAAAAATTGTTCTACCGCATCGCCGAATAACCCCATCAAACCGCATTGCGCATGAATGGCGCATAAACCTTGTTTTTTCGGATTGAAGCATTCGGCGATCTGAAAATGCCCTTCGACCTCACGAACGACATGCCCCACATTAATTTGCTGAGGCGGTCTGGCCAAACAAATCCCGCCACCTTTTCCTCGCACCGTCCGCACAAACCCTTTTAGCCCCAAATGATGTACGACTTTTACTAAATGGTTTTTGGAAATGTCGAAAAACTCGGCTAATTCGCCTATGGTGACCAATTGCTCCGGATGAATCGTTAAATACATTAATACTCTTAACGCATAATCCGTGTGGGCAGTCAGTTGCATGATTCCTTCCTTAATAGCTGTATTTGAAATAAATGTTAATTCACTCTAAACTCAAGCGTACTGAAATTTTCAGACTGGGCATGCTGAAAAACGTTCCTTATCCTAAATCCCAATGCTAATTGAACCTGTCGCGTTATCCGACTTTTTCCTGAGCTTCTTCTGTGCGGCTATGATTATCTTTTCCGCCGCTCTTTATGCCGCATTATTCGCTTGGGCCAAAATTAGCGGCCGCCGCCCGTTTTACCTATTCGCCATCAGTTGTTACGCGGTATTACTGATTTGTATTGCGGTATTTAGCGTTGTTAATCACTTCAGCGGTTTTTGGCTGATCCTATCGCTCATTATGGCATTAGGTTATGGCTTCATGCCTCATTTCATCTGGTGCTTGTGTGTTGCAACCCACGAATCAGAGAATGATTCTTAACTTTTCATCTATCCGGAGATCGTCATCATGACTGAACAAGTGCCGCGCTGGGCATCGGAAACATTCTGGAAAAAAACCGCCATCTGGGTGACCGGCGGTTCGTTTGTGTTATTAGTTATTTTAACGTTTGATTCGATGGCTAGGATTTCCGCGGGCGGCCCACGCGTACCGGCTTATAGCGTCATCAACAACGACATAAGCTACCGTTTCGATGAAGCCAAGCAACGTTACCAGCCAGCCATCGGCAACGAAGCGCCGCTATTCGGCAAAGTGTTGAGCGAGGAAGAGGCCCAGGCTCTGGTCGATTTAGGCAAAAAAACCGTGCAGGCCAAAAATTGCATGAACTGCCACACGCTGCTCGGCAACGGCGCCTATTACGCGCCGGACTTGACCAAGGCCTGGCTGGATCAAGGCTGGTTTGCCAAAGAATCGCGCGAGCAAATGATGGTCGATTTCCTGCTCGATCCGGAGAAAAACGCCCGTACTTACGGTTCCAACCGCAAGATGCCGAATCTGGACATCACTCAACAAGAAGCCGAAGGCATAGTCGCCTTTTTGAAATGGATGTCGTCTATCGACACCAACGGTTTTCCGCATAATTTCATCGCGCTAGGCGAAGAGGAATAAGTCATGAAGTTACAAGCTTATCGAGAAAAAGCGGCTATTTGCTGGGGCGACTGCAAGCAACGCCATGCCGATTTCATGGCCAATCCCCATTTGAGCGGCGGTCAAAAACTGGCGGTGCATTATTTTGCCGTGGCGATGGTGCTGTTCATGGCTCAGCTGCTGTTTGGTTTATTGGCGGGTTTGCAGTTCATTTTTCCGAGCTTTTTGTACGAAATCCTGGATTTCAACGTCAACCGTATGGTGCATATCAATGCCATGGTGGTGTGGATGTTGTACGGCTTCATCGGTTCGGTCTATTGGTTTCTGGAAGAGGAAAGCGGTGTGCCCATCGTCGGCCTGAAGTGGGGACAACTGGCATTCTGGGTGCTAACCGGCGCCGTCACCATCGTGGTTTTGGTCTATTTGCTGATTCAATTCGGTAGCGGTAACGACACCTCCTTGTGGCTGATCAACGAAGGCCGCGAATACATAGAGGCGCCGCGTTGGGCGGATATCGGCATCGTCGCGGTGATGTTGATCTTCTTCTACAACGTCGCCGCTACTTTCGCCGCCGGCAAATGGTCGGGCATTGCCGGCGTTCTGACGCTGGACCTGGTCGCACTGGCGGGCCTATACACCGCCGGCATGTTCTACGCCACTAATATCAGTGTCGATCAATACTGGTGGTGGTGGGTCATTCATTTATGGGTGGAAGCAACCTGGGAAGTCCTGGTCGGCTGCATCATGGCCTGGAGTCTGATGAAGCTGCTGGGGGTCCGCCGGCAAATCGTACAAACCTGGCTGTATATCGAAGTGGCGTTGATGTTCGGCTCCGGCATTCTAGGCTTGGGCCATCATTATTTCTGGATCGGCACGCCCGAATATTGGTTCACCATCGGCGGCTTTTTCTCGGCGCTGGAACCGATTCCTTTGGTGGCCATGGTGGTCCATTCGATCTACGATTCAGGCGTCCACCGGTTTAAGAACGGCAACCACCCTGCGCTAGCCTGGGTCATCGCCCATGCTTTCGGAAACTTTTTGGGCGCCGGCGTTTGGGGCTTTATGCACACGCTACCGCAAATCAATTTATACACCCACGGCACTCAGTGGTCGGCCTCTCACGGGCATTTGGCCTTCTTCGGCGCTTACGCCACTATCAATATCGCCTTCTTCTACCTGGCAGCGCAACAAGCGCGCGGCAATGTCTGGATGGGCGGCGACTTAATCAACGGTTGGCGTTGGAAAACGTCGTTGATTCTGCTCAACCTGGGGGTCGTGGGCATGACCGTCGCGCTGTTGATCGCCGGTTACGAGCAATCATTCATCGAACGCGCCGTGGAAGGTTCAACTTGGGCGGGCTACTTTGCCGCACAAAATCATCCCTGGTTCCTGCAGGCGATGATTTGGCGCATGGTATTCGGTTTGATGACTGCGGCCGGCGGCGCCCTGTTGTTCTGGGATCTACTCGAAATCGGTCGCAAAGAACTGCGCCCTGCGGCAATCATCACCGGCGAACCCGCCATAGAAAACTAGGCGACGCTATTAAAACCACTTTAATGTTAAGCCGTTCGCGTTTCGTCCAATAGAAACCATAACGGCTTATGTCGATGAAGCGGGCGCATGATTCCTGTGCGGCCAGTCCGACCGATGGTATGCTGACGGCTTTTGAAATAAACCGCACCTGCATGCCCAGTATCGTCCTTTGTACGCTCAACGCCCGTTATATTCACAGTGCTTTCGGTCTCCGCTATCTATATGCAAACATGGGAGACTTGCAATCGCAAACCGAATTGCTGGAGTTCGGCATCGAGCAACGGCCAATCGATATCGCCGAGATACTGCTAAACCGCCAACCACGTATCATCGGCATTGGCGTGTATATTTGGAATGTCGCGGAAATCACGGCTTTGGTCGGCCTTATCAAACAAGTCGCTCCCGAAATCGCTATCGTTCTCGGCGGTCCGGAAGTCAGCCATCCTCCGGATCTACCCAATGTGACTGATCAGGCCGATTTCATCATTACCGGATACGGCGAAATCAGCTTCCCCGGGCTTTGCCGGCAGATCCTTTGCGACAAGGAACCTTGCGAAAAAATCATTAACGGAAAAGCAGCAGCGTTAACCGATTTGGCTTCTCCCTACCCCTATTACAGCGATAGCGATATCCGCCAACGCATCGTTTATGTAGAAGCCTCGCGCGGCTGCCCTTTTAAATGCGAATTCTGTTTGTCGTCTCTTGATGTCACTGCAAAGGCGTTTGAATTGACCAAGTTTTTAATCGAGATGGATGCGCTATATGCCCGAGGTGCACGGAGCTTTAAATTCATCGATCGTACCTTTAATTTAAAAATCGATAGCAGCGTGGCGATTTTGGAATTTTTTCTGGGTAAAAACCCCGAAAACCTTAATCTGCACTTTGAGGTCATTCCCGACAATCTACCGGAAAGACTGAAACAGGTCATACAACGCTTTCCACCCGGCTGTTTACAGTTTGAAATCGGTGTACAAAGTTTTGACCCGGAAGTTCAGCAGCGCATCAGCCGCAAACAAGATAACGATAAAACCCGCGCCAATCTGGCCTGGCTTAGGCAACACTCAAATGTCCACATTCATGCCGATTTGATTGCCGGCTTGCCTGGGGACACCCTGGAAGGATTCGGTCGTAGCTTTGACCAGCTGATCGCCCTGAACCCTCAGGAAATTCAAGTGGGGATTCTAAAGCGCCTGCGCGGCGCGCCTATCAATCGTCACAACGGCTCGTATCAAATGCGCTACGATCCCCATGCGCCCTATTCCTTACTAAACAGTCATACTATGAGCTTTGGCGACATGCAGCGCATTAACCGATTTGCCCGCTACTGGGACTTGGTCGGCAATTCCGGCCGCTTTAAAAATACCGTTCCGTTAATCGTCGATAATCAGCCTTTTGAGCGTTTTTTACGTTTTAGCGATGCGCTATTTACGCTTAACAGCAGCACGTGGAAAATCGCGTTGAAGCGACTATTTGAAATGACATACGCCGTTATGACCGATACGCTAAAAATTACGCCGGACCTTGCCAAACGGGTTTTGGAACTAGACTATCTGAGCACGGCGGAAAAACGCGCTCCCGACTTTTTGCAAAACACCGCAAAACAACACCTGAAACGTGGCAGCGCAAATAAGAGACAACGACTATTCTATGAATCAACCAAAACCCGGCCGACCTGAATAAAACGCATATCTTGGTCTAAATCGGCGTGCATCCGATCAATTTTGCCTAATATATCTATACTTCGCTCATCTGCTCACTGCTACCGGTTCCAATCAATGACAAAGAATGATCTCGATCTGGAGAAACGTATTTCAGGTGCCGCTATCGAGTGCCAACGATTGATTGATGCATTATTGAAACACCTCAAGTCACAATATCGCCTTAAGCGCATTAAGATATACAGGATAAACACGCAATGGCGTAAAAAACATTGGAAGGTAAAACGGCCTCATTGACATTAAAGTTTGGTGATTGGTCATTAAAGTTTCGGATTTATGCGCTGAATCGTTATCGAGAAGGTAGAATGGCCGTTCAGCTGGTTTTTCGTACGCAAATCGCGTGAATTGCCCGACTGATTTGCTTGTTCGCGTCAAGAGATTAATGATGGATGTACCTCGTTATAAAATTTTTCGTATCGTTACAACAATAGTGCTGACATTGCCCGCTTGCTCCACTCTCCCGCCCGCAGCGCAAAATTATGATAGTTTTGCCGAGTACGCTGAAGCGGTTTTCCGTCACCAGAATGAATTAACGAGTCGTATCATGATGTTGAGCGATACTGACTATTTTTCTGAAAACGACCGTTTGCAAAGAGCGGAACAAGCAATGAACGATGCCTGCCATTTATTAAACGAATATGCGGAACACGAAATTGACGGCGAAGCCATGGGAATTTTTTTTCAGCGTAAGGTTCAATCAAGCATTGAAAATTGCGATGTTAAAATCAAACACTTAGAAAACATGTTGGCCGAGTTGACTAAATCGCGCGACGATAGCGATTGATAGATATCCTGTTTCAAAACAACCGAAAACGGAAAAGCAAATTGCCGAAAACCTCACGCAGGAAAGGTATTATTTTTATAGTTATATGGAGAACAAAATGGCAAGATGGGCATTGGCCGCGCTGTTGTTTATCACGACAACGAATGCATACGCCGACGACGTTAGAGCGGACGCGTTTCTGGTTGACGTACTACTGGCTAGGCCGGTCGGTTTGGCGGCCACAATTTGCAGTTCTGCATTGTTTGTTGCTATCTCCCCATTAACCGCCTTCGCCATGATCCCTCCGCCGCACGACGCTTTCGACATCGCAACAGACAAATTGATACTTACTCCCTTCAATTTCACCTTTAGTCGCCCGGTCGGCGTGTTTTATCCCGATATGCAAAGCCGGCATCAAAGGTACGAATAAATTAACATCGTCCCCGAACTTGGCATGCGGTCGATAATGTAGTGGAACAGCGCAAGTTGCGAGGATGAAAACGGTAGCCCGCGCATGCGCCGTGACCTTGCCACTTGGCGGCTTACCGTTACGGACGCTAAAACTCGGCAATTCAACCTTATAATTTTTTATTGCCCAAAAAAGTGCGATTGGCGACCACGATTGCCAGTAGCGGCATGACCATGCTGATTATCATCACGCAAATCAATAACAACCCTAATTCGCTGTAATCGGCCGGCACGGCCAGCATACCTGTGCTTGCCTCTCTGACTTCCCGCGTAATCACAAACCATTGGTTCAACAGTTTGGTCAGCAATTGCGACATCGACAAAGCCAAATTGACAAAAGCCGCCATTACGGCAAAATAAGTCGCCTTCAAATTTTCCGGTGCGGAATGCGCGATCCAGGCAAGCATCGGTATCATCGCTATCTGTCCCAGCGGAGATTCCAGCGCGGTATCGAATAGAGCGATAAAGCGGGCATCGACCACGCCGCCGGTATGCGCCGCCGTCCATTTATGAATACCGTAAAACAATCCCACATTGGGCAAATACAACAGCCCCAAAGCAATGGCAAGCACCGCAATGATATAAGTTATCGGGCGTTCTGCCATAAAGCGGCGAAATATAAACATGCCCAGTAAAGTCAAGGAACTGGTTAAAAGGGACAGTTTTGACAAAAACTGCTGATCGAAACCTAGCTCGTCTATCGCCCACCAGGTTTCGCCGGCGCCGGCAGTCGGTACGGCGCGGAAGGCAAAGATTACGAAAGCGATACCGTAAAGCTGATTGCGGGCGTCGCAACTTAGATTGCTAGTCAAGCGCCGGATCAGAAACAGCACAATGGCCAAGGAGCCTGCGAACACCATCTCTTCGCTATAGGGCCGGTCGGCCAAGCCAACGACTAACGCTAATAACGCGAAGCCGAATCCACCGCCCAATATCCACCAGTTGACTTCGGTCAGCGCCCTCTCGTTACGGCCTAACATACGGTCGATATCTTCGAACTCGTAACCTTGCGCGGCCAGCGCGCTCGCTCGCTCGTGGCGCTGATAAGAAGCCAGCCATACACCGCTTATCGAAATCAACGGGATGAATAAGGCCAGGCGATAAATGCGCAAATAAACCTCGGCCTTTTCGGCGACCGTCATTTCCGCGGCACCACTGAAAAGACTGACATTTGCAGCCGCGACCAGCATCGAGCCGCCGATAATAGCGACTCTGCCCAAGGTTTGCATCGTCGTGTGAGCTAAATGGGCATCGGCTTCCCTGACCGGCCGCCCCTGTAGGTCATAGCGAGGCACGGCTTCGACCGTCATCGCATCGGCCACCGTGTCCTGGATGACGTAGCCGATAGGCGCCAACAAGGCGGCTAGAACATACCAATCATCGGCCGGCATGATGGTGAGCATGTAGCGGAGATCGCTCAGCAGATTGCTCATGATCAACAAGCTGGAAGCAATCAATACGCCGCCTAGGTAGATAAACTGGTTTTTATATTGCCAGAATAAATCAACCAAATGCCCGATAGGCATCTTCAAGGTCCATGGCAGCGTGGCCCAGAATCCCAAGGCCGCCAGAAACTCGGCGGACAGGCCGAGGTATTCCTTCACGAAGAATGTGCCGACAATTCCGGTCAATCCCGACACCCCGGCCGCAAGATATACCATCAAAGGCGGCAAATAACTCCAGCGGACTTGCCGGCCTAATTCCAAGATGTTTTCATCGAACCAGACTCTAACTTGCGTCGCGAGGCCGGGTTTGACAGCTTTGTTAGTTTGCCCCATCGTATTAACCTCAATTGCCGGAAGAATCGTGTTAGGCGATTTTTCACGCCGGATTCAGCGCTTACCCTGGCGAGCGGTGCTTTATCTCGACAAGGTTCGCACCCAGGCGCGTGGTCTTTTATGTTCGGGCAGAACCCTGCGGTTTCCGATCCTGATGCAGTCACGGCCAAATCGTACCCGGCGCGGAAAACGGCGAAAGCTCTTTTACAAATCGACAGACGCCATCAGCACTTCCAATTCCTTTTGCTCCAACTCATAGTATGAATGCGCCTTGACGCGTTCCGGCAAGATAATATCACCGTAACGAATGCGGATTAAGCGGCTAACCTTGACGCCTTGTGATTCCCATAGCCGCCTGACCAAACGATTACGGCCTTGTTTGACGGTAACATAAAACCACTTATTGGCACCTTCACCGGCGTAAAAACTCACTTCTTCGAAACGGGCAAGGCCGTCGTCCAGTTCCACACCGTCGTGCAGGCGTTGCATCATGGCCTCGTCGACTTCACCTAAAATCCGAGCCGCATATTCCCGTTCGATTTGGCGAGACGGATGCATCAAACGGTTCGCCAGTTCGCCATTGTTTGTGACTAATATCAATCCGGAGGTATTGATGTCCAATCGTCCTACCGCCACCCAACGTCCGACGGCCAAACGCGGCAATTGGGTAAATATGACGGGGCGACCTTCCGGATCGCGCCGCGTGACTAATTCGCCAACGGGTTTGTGATACACCAATACACGTGTCGGCTGATCGGCGTATTTTTCCCACTTCACAACGCGCCCATTGATTTGCAAATGATCGTGCGGCTTCAGATGATAACCCGGTTGAATACGGTTGCCGTTGACGGTGACCCGCCCCTCCTCTATCCATTTTTCGATTTCGCGCCGTGAACCGATTCCGGCCCGGGCCAGCAACTTTTGGATACGCTCCCCGCCGGCCGGGATGTTAGTGTAACGTTCGGTTGTCGGCGGTGGATTCGTCGAGGGATGCGCTTTCCGGCGCGGCGTCGTCGAATGAGACTTCGGTTTCGGATGACTGGGTTTGCGTTCTTTCACGGGATTCCTGCTGTGTTTGGTCATGACTGAGATCAAGATCGATAATCTCGTCCAGTGTCGGCAATTCGCTCAACGAAGATAGATTGAAATAATCCAGAAATTGCTTGGTGGTGCCATAGAGGGCCGGACGTCCGGGCACTTCTTTATGCGCCACGACTCGCACCCATTCACGGTCTAATAGGGTGTGAATAATGCCGGAGCCGACGCCCACACCACGAATATCCTCGATTTCGCCACGCGTCACCGGCTGGCGATAAGCGATTATGGAAAGGGTTTCCAGTAATGCTCTGGAATAACGGGGCGGCTTTTCTTCGAACAAGCGCGTTAGCCAGGGTGCCACACCTTCCCTAATTTGAAAACGATAACCGCTGGCAAGCCGTTTCAAACCGATAGGCCGGGTCAGATAATCCTGGGCAATCGCTTCCAGTGCCAGCTGAATTTCCAAAGTATCGGGCTGATCCAATTCCGGAAAAGCCTGTTGAATCTGTTTGATGCTCATGGGTTTATTCGCGGCGAACAGAATGGCTTCTACGATGCGTTTTATATTCACGTCGCACTCTATCGGCTGTTCAGGTAATGGCGCCGAAACTTCGTAAACAACGGGGTTTGCGGCATGAGTACGTAACTCTTTGGTCCAGGTCGACGGAAAACGCGTTTTACTCCTGAATTTCGGGACAAATGGCGGTGGCGAAGGTTTGGTGCGTAATTCGGCCGACCAAACCGGCGGTAAGCGAACGGCTTTTTTTCGAACGCGGACAAGCTCGGTCGCCGATGCGGGTTTGGCTCTAGGCTTTCTCGGCTTTGGCTTAGGTTTGATTTCTTCAACACTGGAATCATCAACGACACTTTCGGTAATGGCGTTATCAGTCGCCGGTGCTGTTATTAACGCGGATTCGGACGAAGATTCCTGCAAAGGGAGCGGGCTGGAGGATATCGATGACTCGTTCCTTCGAGAGCTCAAGGATGGCAAGAAACGCGACAACCACCCCGTTTTTTCCTTCACCTCGGGTAAAACACGCTGCGAAAGGGAGTTGATCTGCTCCGTTAAGTTTTTCCAAAATGGTTGCCATTCGTTCACGGACTGATAAGGGCTCTTTGCTTATATGATGGTGACTGAGTTGTACTGCGCGTTTCAATACGTCCTGAAACGCCAGCAATAGTTCTTTTAGTTGCAAATCCGGCAAAGCTTGTTTCACGTCAACGGTCGAGACGTCCACTGTTGCCGCGAACGTATCGCGTTCATCGCGCGGCAGTTGGTCGATTTCTTCGGCAACTTTTTTGATGGCTTCATATTCCTGCAGCTTCCGAATCAAAAATGCTCTAGGATCCTCTTCCTCTTCTTCGCTTTCAGGTTGCCGAGGCAGCAGCATGCGGGACTTGATTTCCGCAAGTAACGCAGCCATTACCAAATATTCCGCCGCCAATTCCAAACGTAAGCTGTCCATCATCTCGATGTAAGCGATATATTGCCGGGTTATTTGAGCTATAGGGATATTCAGGATATCCAGATTCTGACGCCGGATCAAATACAACAATAAATCCAAAGGCCCTTCGAAGGCGTCCAGAAACACTTCCAACGCATCGGGAGGAATATACAAATCGTCCGGTAAGTCTTGAAACGGCTGACCTTGAACTAAGGCCAGCGGCGAGGAAACCGCAGACGGCTCAACAGTTTGGTCCAAAGCGTTCATAACGGCTTAAGATTAAACGAACTCACAAACCAGCGAGAGAGAAAAAAAACTGCTGGGCATAATACATGGGATAAGCCAAGATCAATCCTAAGCCGTTTGTAATTAACAGCAATAACAGTATCAGAAAACCGAAGCGCTCCAGTTGGTTATAGCGCCAAGCCCAGTAGTCCGGCAGCAAACCGGACAAAACCCGGCTTCCGTCTAGAGGCGGAATCGGTAAGAGATTAATCAGCGCCAAGACCAAATTGATCGTAATCCCGGCTACGCCGCTGTAGATCAGCGGCATCGAGACGAACTCGACATTGATTATTACAGCAATACGAATCAACAATGCCCAGGCCAGAGCCATCAGCAGGTTGGAAATAGGTCCTGCCAGCGCAACCATCATCATGGCGGTTTTGCGGTTCTTAAAATTCCGGGCATCTACCGGTACCGGCTTTGCCCATCCGAATATGAAGCCGGTAAACGTGATCAGTAATAGTCCCGGAACGATAATCGTCCCGAGCGGGTCGATATGCTTCAAGGGATTTAGCGTCAGCCTGCCGGCCCGGTCGGCAGTCATGTCCCCGAATTTTTTAGCCATCCAGCCATGCGCGACTTCATGAACCGTAATCGCAAAAATGACCGGCAAGACCCATACGACAATGCGCTGAATCAGCGTCAATTCTTCCATCATATTTATTTCTCCAACATCGGGGCATGACCTATCCCCTGTCTGACAATTTCAATGACATTATCCGTGCAGGCGATAATAGTCGTAGGCTTGTAATCGATGATACCGCCATCGATCACTAAGTCGAGTTCTCGATCCAATTTTTGCCTAATATCGTAAGGATCGGCCATCGCTTCTTCCTCGTCCGGTAAGATCATTGTCGTAGTAAGCAGCGGTTCGCCGAGTGCTTCTAGTAAAGCACGGGCAATGCGGTTGTCTGTGATGCGCACGCCTATGGTTTTCTTTTTCGGATGTTGCAGACGGCGAGGAACCTCGCGCGTGGCATCCAGCAAAAAAGTAAAGGGTCCAGGCGTCAGGTTTTTGATCAAGCGATGAGCATCGTTACCCATTTTGGTGAATATCGAGACTTGAGACAAATCGTTACATAACAAGGTGAAGTTATGATTGTCGTCCAATCTTCTAATCCGGCGCATCCTATCCATTGCCTGCTTGTCGCCGATTTGCGCACCCAACGCATAGGAGGCGTCTGTCGGATAAACGATGACGCCGCCTTCGCGAATCATGTCGGCCGCTTGTTGAATCAGACGCGGCTGGGGATTTTGCGGATGGATTTCAAGATATTCAGCCATGGAGAAGACGATAGGTATCGAGCAATAAACGGGCTATTGTACCTCATCTTTCGGATTGCTTTTTAGCGACCTTGTCGCGCAGATAAACCGGCATCGCCTGCTCCACCGGCACGGCGATGCCATTTGCAAAATCGTAGACGCCTAACTGTGCGATGCAGGCCGCTCTTGGCCATATTCGGGTTTCAGTGCCTTGCACACGCCGGCCCAAGCGTTTGGATAGCGTTTCTCCGTAGACAGCCCAGCCGGAACCAACGCCAAAACCCTCCAATTCCGGAAAAACGGCTTCGGCGGCCGGCGTCACGGCCTCCCGGCCGATCAGTTTCGCCAATCCCGCATCATCACGGCGATAAACACCCCAAAAAATCTCGTCCATTCTGGCATCCATCGCCGTGAATGAAACGGTCGCTTCCGGCGTCCCGCCTCCCGCGGCACTTGCACATCCCTGTGCGGCGGCCTCTGCCAGCATCCTGCTTTTCGCGACACTTGCACATCCCTGTGCGGCGGCCTCTGCCAGCATCCTGCTTTTCGCGGCACTTGCACATCCCTGTGCGGCGGCCTCTGCCAGCATCCTGCTTTTCGCGGCACTTGCACATCCCTGTGCGGCGCCTTTTTTGTGGCGATTGAAAAAATCCTGCGCAATTGCGGCCAAAGTCGACACCAACGCCACAGGCAGATCGGCTCCGAACGCTATGCCGTGCACCACACCCGTGGCAATGCGCACGCCGGTAAAGGAACCGGGTCCGCGGCTCAATGCGACACCGTCTAACTGTTGCGGCTTAAGCTGCGCATCGGCCATCAAGCGGTCAATCATCGGTAAAATTAGCTTGGTATGCTGGCGCGGTGCGATTTCGAAATTCTCAATAGTCTCGCCATCGACGTACAAGGCGGCCGAGCAGGCGTCGGTGGATGTTTCTACTGCCAATAATTTCAATGATTTTCCTCTATAGCAAAAAAGTTCCGCACATCTTCGATATCCCGGCTGCGTTTCATCGGGGGCACGCTGTCCAAAAACATCTGACCGTATGCGCGTTTCAACAGGCGTGGATCGCAAACCATCAGCACCCCCCTATCATTGTCATCACGAATTAAACGGCCGACGCCCTGGCGCAACATGATGATGGCACTGGGCAATTGATGTTCAAAGAAAGGGTTGCGTCCTTGCTTTTCCATTGCATGCATGCGCGCTTTCAACACCGGATCGCCGGGCGATGCAAACGGTAATTTGTCGATAATGACGCACGATAAGGCATCGCCGCGTACATCCACGCCTTCCCAAAAACTGGCAGTGGCCAGCAATACGGCGTTGCCGAGTTTTTTGAATTGTTCCAGCAAAACCGCTTTCGATTTCTTGCCCTGCACTAGAAGCGGGTGATCGAGTTTGCCATCCAATAATTGAGCGGCGCGTTGCAAGGCTTTATGACTGGTAAAAAGGAAAAACGCCCTGCCCCGGCTCGCTTCAAGCACCGGCAACACGAAATCGACAATCTTATCGGTAAACGCCGGATCACTCGGTTGCGGTAAACCCTTAGGGTGATAAAACAAGGCTTGATTAGGATAATCGAAAGGGCTTTCCCAGCTTTGGCTTTGTGTATCGTTCAATCCTAAGCTTTTGGAAAAATGGACAAAATTATTAGCCACGCTTAGGGTCGCCGACGTAAAAATCCAGATGGCTTTATGTTGCGCCATGAATCCGCGAAATTCTTTAGCAATGTCCAGCGGAGTCCGGCTTAAGGTAAAAGACTTGCTGTAGGTTTCGTACCACTTGATCCACTGCCCGTCCTCGTCCTTAATCAAGGTTTCCAATTGCATGTCCAGTGCTTCCGCCCGCTCGAAACACGACTCCAGACCTTTGCTACGGATCGATGCCCGCTCCAATTGATCGGTCAGACGCGCCAGCTGTTTTTGCAGAGACGCCAGGGCTGCGGTCATCTTGGGATTGGTTTCGATGTCTTGCCAATCGCCACGGCGTAGTTCCAAACCGAACGCCAAACGCATATCCTTGACTTCGAGTTGCAAATCTTCACAAGCCGTACGCAAATCCGGCATGTCTTTGGCATCGGTAAAATATTCAGCCAGCGTATCGTCCGCCAACTCCGTCAATTGCTTGCCGCTAACCGATACGCCTAAAAAGTTAGATGCGGTATCGGCCAATTGATGCGCTTCGTCTATGATGACCACTTCGGCGTCCGGGAGCAACTCACCAAAGCCGGTGTTTCGGATAGACCAATCCGCGCAGAGCAAATGGTGATTGACCACTACGATATCGGATTCCTGGGCCTGTTTACGGGCTTTCGTCAAAAAGCAATCGGTATAGTCGGGGCAGTTTTGCCCAAGACAATTATCGGTGGTCGAGGTGGCATGAAACCAAACAGGATCGCCGTCGTGCACGTCGGCCACTTCCGAAACGTCACCGGTTCTGGTTCGGCTAGACCAAGTTTTGATTTTAGCGAGCGCCTCGGCATCTTGTTTGACATAGCCGAAAGAGGCGTTTAGCGCTAATTCAAGACGGTAGGTGCAGAGATAATTGGCACGACCTTTTAGTAGACTTGCCTTAAACGGAGTGCGGCTCAAGGTTTTGCGGATCAGTGGCAGATCTTTATTGAACAGCTGATCCTGCAAATTTTTGGTGCCGGTGGAAACAATGGTTTTTTTTCGGGAAATAATCGCGGGTATCAGATAGGCAAACGTTTTTCCGGTGCCGGTGCCTGCTTCGGCAATTAGGTTTTGCCGACTCTCTATAGCTTGCGCAATTTTTTCGGCCATTTCGATTTGGGCAACGCGCGGCGAGTAGCCATCGATATGAGCGGCTAACGCACCATCGTTGCCGAATATTTCAGCAAGATTGGTCACTATGCTTTCTAACTAACGGCCATAAAAACTTTCGGCTTTAAATTGAGCTTGTTTGGCACCCTGATAGTTTTGTTGCATACGTCGGGCTTCCGCAATCAACAACCAACTTTTGCGTTTTAACTCCAGATTGTTTCCCGCCAATAACGCAGCCTTTCCTGCTAACTCCTCTGCCAGTTGAGGTTTGTTTTGCTTGATTCTTAACTGCGCCAGTTTATAGGTCAAAGTCGGATTGCGTGAATCGATACGCAAAGCGCGCTCGGTAGCGACAACGGCCGCCGAGAGATTGCCGGATGCCCGATTGCGGTCCGCTTCGGTAAGCAAGGCCACGACAGCAGGTGACGTTCCGGTCGGGACGTGAACATCTTCGATCGTGTAAGGTGGGAAAGCGGGGGGGGGCGGGGCCGCGACGGCATTGCCGATAATGCTGTTTCCCTGAATGCTATTGTGCTGAACGGCGTTATCCGTAGTAGCCGAACCCGTTGCCGCCGGGATTTCAACGGGTGGAGCCAGCGGATCGATCCGAATTTCAGGCACATTCGATTCAATCTTAATACTGCCCTTACCGTCGTCGATTGGATAGGTTGCAGTGTCAGGCGCAGTTTTCTTGGCCACAGGGGGAGGCGTTTTTTTGGTCTGAGGCTTTTTCTGCGGTGCAGGCTGGCTTGGTTTGACCACTTTGGCAACCGGCCTAGGAGGCTGTTGGTCACTAACAGTACTACATCCCGACACCATCGATATCAGTGGAACCAAAGCTAACAAAAATCTGTTATTCATCAATAATTTTAAAACTTTTAGCAATTAAAACAACTCGACCTCATCGTTATCGGCCAATTGATTTTCCGATATATGCACCAACGCGAGCGCCTGTTCGATACTTTTACCTTCATGGATGGCATCAAACATAATTTTCTCGGACTCCATTGTGTAACACCCGCGAATTTCTTGTTGAAATTTCATCCATTCCGTTGGGTTATACAGGCGATTAGGATTTCCTATTAATGCCGACAACTCTTTCAGGCCGAGAGAAACATGCTGTAGACGTTGTTGCAATCTATCATAAAACTGAAATGCCACAATCGAAGCGTAAATCTTATCTTGCATTCCTACGCAATTCCGTAACGCGTCATCTCTTTCCGCACTGATTGGCAACGCGGTCAAGATATTATTAATAGCGGCCATATCGTCTACCATTTCGGTAAACGACTTCGCTAATTCATCAATCGACCTGTCACCAGCTTTCATACTTGCTTTAACTTGTGCAACGGAAACCGCCAATAGCTTGACTGTTTCCCTGACGTGGCTCCAATCCAAATCCGGCTGACGTGTTCCTGAAAATGTCATGCTCCGACACCCAATAACAAAGTAATAAAGACAACGCGTCGCGATTAAACTAACGCTGCATTCTAGTGTAATTAAACAAGCAACACAAACCGGGCACCGACCAAAACGAACCCTGATCGGGGCATTGTCAGTCGCAATTGACGCACCGATAGCAAATAAGGTAGAAAGCTACAAAAAGCAATACATCTGACCCCAACAGGACTACATGAATATTAAATCCACCGCAAAAAAACTTTTCGTGCTGGACACCAATGTACTGATGCACGATCCAACCGCAATTTTTCGGTTTCAAGAGCATAATATTTTCATTCCTATGGTGGTATTGGAAGAATTGGACCATGCAAAGAGAGGCATATCGGACGTTTCGCGTAACGTGCGCCAAGTCAGCCGCTTCCTTGACGAATTGATTCGCGATGCCGACCAAGCCCTTATCAACGAAGGCTTGCCATTATCCAAAATCGAATTCGGACCAGGCGGCGAGCAAGCCGATATCGGCCGTCTGTATTTTCAAACCAGACAGCTGTCGCATTTGCTGCCGTCCGACCTGCCGGGACAAATTGCCGACAATTCCATTCTGAGCATCGTCATGGCCTTGAGCAAGGAGTATCCCGGCGTCAACGTTATTTTGGTGTCCAAAGATATCAATATGCGGATCAAGGCCGCCGCCTTGCAGATTAACGCGGAAGACTACCACAATGACCAAACGATAGAAGATATCGACCTGCTCTATAGCGGCTCGATGGCCTTAGAACCGGGCTTCTGGGAAGAACACGGCAGCAAAATGGAATCGTGGCAGGAGAACAATAAAACGTTTTACCGTATTCACGGCCGCGATGTAGCCGATTGGTATCCCAATCAGTATCTTTATCTTGAAGATGAGTCGGGGTTTGAAGCGATAGTTAAATCCTGTAACGGCGAGACGGCGGTCCTACAATTGGCTAAAGATTATAGAAACAAACATAACAGCGTTTGGGGTGTAATTGCCAAAAACCGCGAACAGAATTTCGCTTTCAATGCCTTACTCGATCCCGATGTCGACTTCGTCACCTTACTCGGTTCCGCTGGAACCGGAAAAACCTTACTTGCTTTAGCCGCGGGTTTATCGCTGACGATGGAGCAGAAAACCTATTTAGAGGTCATCATGACCCGTGAAACCGTTCCCGTCGGCGAAGACATCGGCTTTTTGCCCGGCTCCGAAGAAGAAAAAATGGCGCCGTGGATGGGGGCATTAATGGATAATTTGGAATTATTAGGTAGCCGTTCGGGTAACAATGAATGGGAACAAGGCGCTTCGCAAAACGTGGTGATGAACCGCGTAAAAATTCGTTCGTTGAACTTTATGCGGGGCCGAACGTTTTTAAATCGTTATCTGATCATCGACGAAGCGCAGAATTTGACGCCGAAACAAATGAAAACCTTGATTACGCGCGCTGGCCCGGGAACCAAAATCGTCTGCATCGGCAATCTGGCACAAATAGATACCCCGTATTTAACGGCGACCAGTTCAGGCCTGACCTATGTAGTCGACAGGTTCAAAAACTGGGAGAACAGCGCCCATATAACCTTAAAACGCGGCGAGCGCTCCCGTTTAGCGGATTACGCCTCTGATAATCTATAAGCACTCATACGACTTCCGGAACCTGCCCTCCGGCTCGCGGCCACGCGGTTAATACGGCTTTGACCAGCGTGGCTAGCGGAATCGCAAAAAACACGCCCCAAAAGCCCCATAATCCGCCAAAAAACAAAATGGCGACAATAATTGCGATAGGATGCAAGTTAACGGCTTCAGAAAACAACAACGGAACTAGAACCACACCATCGACGGCCTGAATAACCGAATACGCGATCAAAACGTACATAAACTCGTTCCCGCCGGTCATACCCCATTGTACATATGCGACGCCTAACACCGGAAAAGTGACCAGGGTGGCTCCGACATACGGTATCACTACTTGCAGCCCCATCAACACGGCTAATAACATGGCGTAGTTCAAGTTCAACACCGCGAAGGTAAGGTAGCTAACAGACCAAAGAAGAAATACTTCCAAAAACTTCCCCCTGACGTAATTAGCAAGTTGTAAATCCACCTCCTGCCAAACTCGCAAGGTCAGCGTCATGTCGTCCGGAAAAAATTGCGCAAACCAGCCGATCAGCAACTCTTTATCCTTCATGAAGAAAAATAACATCATCGGCACCAGGAACAAATAGATAACGGCCGCCAATAACCCGGCAAAGGACTGAGCCGATCCGGAAATGATATTCTGGCCGTATTTCAACAACTCTTGTTGAATGGAAAACATAATTTCCCTAATGCGCGCCTGAGAAATAAATTCCGGGTAAACCTCGGGCAAATGCATAATTTTGACCTGAGCGCTAGCCACCATCTCCGGGATACGCTGCACCAACTGCACGGTTTGTTCGGATACCATAGGTACAAGGACAAATAACACGAAGCCGAGGACGGTCAAGAAAGCGAAAAATACCACATGCACTGCCACCAATCGCGACATCCAGCGCCCTTCCAGCTTGCCGACCCAGCCTTCCAATAAGTAGGCCAAAACAACAGACGCGAATACCGGCATCAGTAATCCGGACAGACTGTAAATCAGCAGCGAGCCGACAATTAGGCTGATTGCCAGAGCGACAACTTGTGAGTTGGGTAAGAACCGATGAAAAAAATCCCGCACGAAATCGAGATTGGAGAAATCAGTTTGTTTGGGCATAGGCATCTTTCGCCTGAACGGCGGCAGTGGGAGTGGTTGGAGTAGCTTTAAGCCAAGCAAAAAATATTATTGATTTGCTGTTTCCGGAGTTTCTTTACCTTTCACTCGCGCCGGGAGCCTTTTATTAAGGCCGAATGCCGATCGCCCGCCGGCTTATCTCGAAAATGCAATCGCGTACCTAACGCAAAATCACCCGGATAATCGGCCGCCTTTTTAAAGCCCTTATACGCACTTAAATCAGTGAGACATAAGAGTTTGAAATGTAAAACGTCGGAGTCGATTTTCGAATCAACGCTCATTTACCCCCCCAGGTATATTTTTTATTATTTTTAGAATAGTTCGACGTCGCCCTCGTCAACCGACGATTGGGACACGACTTTGGGCGATTCAGTCCGCCACTGTTCCTTCATTTTCCGTAAACGATCAACGCCTTCATTTAACTGTTTTTCCCAACTAGCCGCATCCATCGTTCTGAATACCCCCATCCCTATTTTCAGCTCGTCGTTTAAAGCTTGAAATTTGTGGATATTGGCTTGTAAATATTCGATCAATTGTCTGGACATGTCTTCGAATTGCAGGCCTCTGACCGCATCGTTGACGCTGCGCCCGATTTTAGTATTGAGTTTAGACACTTCATCGATACTTCGAGATATCTTGCTATTGATCACGGCAATATCGCTCATCATTTTATCGATTTTAGCTTTGGAGCTTACTGTAATATTCATATCCTTCGAAGCCATCTCTTCAATCATCGCCTGCGCCTGTTTGATATTTGCCTTGGATGCGTTGACCACAGTCTTGATTTCTTCGCTGAATTTATCCGAGTTTTTAGATAAGTTACGTACTTCGTCCGCAACTACGGCAAATCCGCGTCCGGCTTCGCCTGCCCGTGCCGCTTCGATGGCGGCATTCAACGCCAATAAATTGGTTTGATCCGCGATTTTCTGAACATCACCCAGTAGTTTTTCCACGTGCGCCATATGGCCGCCGACGTCATTAATCACGCCGACCATTTCCGTACTTTGTTTGCTGATCTGCAGAATATGGTCTATGAAAAAACCAAGCACCTTGTCGGTTTCTTCGGCAAACTCCTGAAAAGTCTGACTGCCGCCGGACTTTGCTTCGGATTGGTTTAAGTCCTCAATCAAGGAATGAACGACATCCGATTGTCCTGTTGTTAGCTGATGCAGATTACTAAAGCTAGCGGACATCGTCACGACCGCGTCCGCCACCATCGCTTTCAATTGTTTCAGTTCCGCATCAAACTGAAACAGCTCATCGTTGATACAGCCGCTTAGACTGTTCTGATATCTGTCGATTGCCTGAATCAAGCGTTCCGTGTCTCCATTATTGTTCAATTCGTTTTCGCCGGATTGACTCTGTTTACCCATCGCAAACACCTTGTACATCCAGACCAATGCGATCAAAGGCATGGATAGACCGATCACATATACGGTCGGCAACAAAAACGGCGACAACAGCATAGCGACAGTAAAAAGCAGCGGCCAGCGGTTATCCTTCAGAAATTTGGTCATAATTTGTTTAATTCATCAAAGCTAGAATTTGGCCCGCGATCTTTTCCAAGGGTAACACATAATGGGCGGCGCCTTGTTTATAGGCCTCGCCCGGCATTCCCCATACGATACTGGAAGCCTCGTCCTGGATAATATTGATTGCACCGGTTTCACGCATTTGCACCATGGCTTTGGCGCCATCCGCCCCCATTCCCGTCAGCATCACTCCGATGGCGTTTTTGCCGACATTTTCCGCCATAGACTTAAACAATACCTCCACCGAAGGTTTGTGCCGATTGACCAGGGGACCGTCGTTCAGACGGCAAACATATCTCGCACCGTTTCGCCCGACTTGTAAGTGCTTGTCTCCCGGCGCTATATAAATATGACCCGGCAAAATCAATTGACCATCGTCGGCAATACAGGCTCTCATTTCGCCGCATTCGCTTACGTGCTTGGAGAAAGACTCGCTAAAGGCAAGCGGTAAATGTTGGGCGACGACCATAGCCGGCGCATTTGCAGGCAACATTCTGACGATTGTTTTCAGCGCTTCCGTGCCTCCCGTCGACGATCCGACCGCGACAATCTTGTCGGTAGTCTTGAAAAGTTTCCTGACGCTAGCTTGCGATTGTCCGGTCAAATGGCTCTTCGCCGGAATTTCCAATGCTTTTATTCGTGCGTTCGCGGCCATGCGCACTTTATTGATAAGCTCGGCAGCGTAAGCAAGCAGTGCATCGGGGACATCGGCCTTGGGTTTAGCTACAAAATCAACGGCACCCAACGCTAAAGCCTCCAGCGTGGCTTCCGCTCCTTTTTCGGTTAAAGTTGAAACCATTACCACCGGCATTGGGCGCAATCGCATTAAATTCCGTAAAAACGTTAAACCGTCCATACGCGGCATTTCCACGTCCAATGTCAATACATCAGGCTTCAAGGCTTTGATTTTATCCCTCGCAATCAACGGATCGCTCGCGCTGCCTACCACTTCAATATCTTCAGCGGTACTGAAAATTTGAGTCAGTATTTGGCGAATCAATGCCGAATCATCCACAATCAGCAATTTTATTTTGTCCACATTCAACCTAAAACAGTTCTATGCTGCCTTCAACCGGCACGTCTTTGATTTGCAGCCAGTATTGTTTTTCTCTTAACGCAATTGTATTGTTATGTAGGTCTTTGATTTTTTTCATCCTGACCCGCCCGCTCTGAGGATAGAAGTTAATTTTACGCGGATAGATACCGCCCAGATCGTGAGATATCAACTTCAATGCTTCGGTATCCACATAATCCAGTACAAACTGAATATTTTTTAAACCCACGTCCCCCAGTGTCGCGATAATTTTGCCGCCGCCGAACAATTTTACTTCCAAATTTTTACGTTTCCCGCCAAACCGGAGAATAGTATTAATCAAATGCTCCATGGCGTAATTGCCGTAGCGTAACGCCGTTCCCACCACGGATTCGTCCCTTGAATTCAAACGCGACTTCGTCGTTTCGGGCAGCATGAAATGGTTCATACCGCCGATGCCGGCAGCCGCATCTCGGATGCAGGCGGAAACGCACGATCCTAATACCGTCGTGATCAATTCATTTTCCCTTGTGACGTAATAGTCACCCGGCAGTAACTTCGCCGCAACGATTTCATTTTCGGCATCCCAATAACGGTTAATATTTTCGAACCCGGATATAGAGGGCAAGCCGACTATATTGCGATGCATCATGCCACTATCTTTTTATAGATGGTGTTACCAACCGGGGTAAAAGGCGTATCCAGTTGATGCAAAGACTCCGAATGACCGATAAACAGGTGTCCACCTTGTTTCAGCAAACCGGCATAACGGTTCGCCAATCGAGCTTTGGTTGACCTGTCGAAATAAATTAATACGTTTCTGCAAAAAATAAAATCAAAAAAACCTGTCACGGGCCATTCCTGCATCAAGTTTAATTGATTAAAGGTAATGATTTTGCGTAATTCGGTTTTCGCCCGAACTTTGTTGGCCTGCGTTCCCGTTCCTTTTTGAAACCAACGCCGTAGCCGCTGTTCGCTAATGCCGCTAACCCGATCAATCGGGTATATGCCTTCGGCTGCGGTTGACAGGACGTTGGTATCTAAATCCGTGGCTAATATACTGATTTCCCAACCTTCCGTAACATTCTCCAATAATGTCATCGCCAAGGAATAAGGCTCCTCGCCCGTGGAACAACCGGCCGACCAGACTTTGATCTGTCGGTTGGCGCGATTTTTACTCAGCAGTTCCGACAGTAAATGGTTGGCAAGAAACTCGAAGTGATGATTTTCTCGAAAAAACGAAGTCAGGTTGGTCGTTACCGCGTTTATAAATTCGGTAAATTCACGATCCGAATGACTCTGTAAATAGTCGCAATATTGTTTGAAACGCGTAAAGCCCAAGGTACGAATGCGCTTCGAAAGCCTGGAATAGAACATATCAAACTTATCATCAGGTACCAGGATGCCCGAATGCTGATTGGAAATTTGTCTCAAAAAATTGAAATCATCCCAGGTATATTCAAATTCGCGCGTTTTTTCTATCACTGCCAATTAGTATGGTGTTTGAGTCAGAAAAAACCGGCGGCGGCTTGGTCGACATCCAGCATCTCCGCCAATCCTAATAATTCCGCCGCCTCGATGAACTTTTCCGACGGAAAATCGATATTCACTTCCTTTTGTAATTTGAGAGCGGTTTGTTTTAACACCAATAGCAATTGTAAAGTTGCGGTGTCGACAGTGGTGATCGCCGACGCATCGACCTCGATTTTTTTGGCGCTATCCAATACATGTATCAATCGGTCATGTAGTTCGGCGACATTTTGAATATTCTGAACCGACGCCAACACAACTTGTTGCACGTCTTCCTGCTGGAGATTTAGATCACCCCCTTCGGCATTGAGCGTCCGCTCGTTTTCCTGAACGGCATCATTTGCTGTCGTTTCAAGAGCTTCGCTACAATACGCTTCACTTGAACGATCGGCAGGAACGCAATCTTTTAGTTGATCTTTTACATTTTCCGACATTTCGTCATCCTTCCGTATACGAAGTTTCGCGCTATCGATCCAATGCCAACGGCACCGATTCGAAATGCGTTTTGCAATAATTAACGGTAGCCAACGCGGTATTAAGCGGCAATTTCGCTTTCGCGAATAATCGGGGGGGAGTTAACAGAACCGGTGCTCTTTTTTACTCGGCCTTTCCGCCAAATAGACGCAATATTTTTTGCGGTCATTTAGGATCTGCCGACGAAGGGAATTCGGCAATTGCAACAAACTCATCAGGATTCAATAGCTTATCGACATCCAACAGCATCACCATATTCTTTTTACTGACATACATACCGCGAATGTAACGGGTATCGATTTTCGAACCGAGATGAGGCGTGCGTTTGATATCGCCAATCTTTATATCCAGTACGTCCGAAACAGCATCGGCAACAATGCCCATCACCGTAGAGCCGATACTTTCAATTTCTATATACAACACGATCACTATCGTCATCGGCGTATATTCAACCCCTTCCATATTAAAACGCACACGTAAATCGATGATGGGCACAATCGAGCCGCGCAAGTTTAAAGCCCCTTTGACATAGTCCGGCGTATTCGGAATTTTCCGCACCGCCTCCCAGCCGCGAATTTCTTGGACTTTCAATATCTCGATTCCATAAGATTCGCCCGCCAACTCAAAAGTCAGGAATTGCTCAACTTGTGGTTCAGGCTTGGAATCGGCATTCATAACGAATTTCTCATGTCAGCAAACCTAAATTTCAATCAAGTCAAAAGTCCTGCCATTCATCATCGCTCGTAACGTTTTTATAAGCCGGCTGCTTAGATCGAGACGCGACTTTTTGCTCCGGTACGGCGATTGAGGCAGACGGTGAGTCGGCGACACTTGAATGAGCATGCGATTTTTTAACTTGATTTTCCAACTTGAAGAACGATAACAACTCAACCATATCGCTCGATAAATCGCTCATGGAAACGCTGGCGGCCGAGGCTTCTTCAGCCAATGCTGCATTTTGCTGAGTGATTTCATCCATCTGAGCGACGGCTTGGTTTACTTGTGCGATCCCGGCCGATTGCTCGACACTGGCATTGGCGATCGCTGCTACGATATCGCCGACTTTTTTCACGCCCGCGACAATCTCCGATAAAGCCGACCCGGTTTGATTGACGAATTCGCTGCCTGCGCGCACTTTCTGCACGCTGTTCTGGATCAGTTCTTTACTCTCGCGGGCCGCAGTTGCACTGCGTTGAGCAAGGTTTCTGACTTCCGTCGCAACTACGGAGAAACCGCGGCCTTGCTCTCCTGCTCTGGCCGCTTCTACGGATGCATTCAAAGCCAACAGGTTGGTTTGAAAAGCAATCTCGTCGATGACGCCGATGATGTCCGCTATTTTATTGCTGCTTTCGTTGATTTCCTGCATCGCGGCAACAGCCTCCTTCACCACGGCGCCACCTTTTTCGGCTAATTCCCTGGCATTGCCAGCCACCAAATTCGCTTGTTGGGCATTATCGGCATTATTTTTAACGGTAGCGGTCAGTTCCTCCATGCTAGCAGCCGTTTGTTCCAAGTTGGCGGCCTGTTGTTCGGCTCGTTGCGACAGGTTGTTGTTACCGCTGGCGATTTCTTGGGAGGAATTGTTAATAAAATTGGCCGACTCGGCGACCCGCCCGAAAATCTGGCTTAACTTATCAATAGTCGCGTTGATGTCATTTTTGCAGTTTAAGTAGACGCCCTGATAGTCGCTGGTAATCCGGTTGGTCAGATCACCTTCCGCCATGCTTTCCATGGTGCTGCCGACGTCTTGAAATACGTGTTCGATAACATCCGTCAATTCGTTGATACCTCCGCTCAACTTCGCGAAAAAACCTTGTTTGTCATCCAGCGAGATACGCTGGTCCAGACGGCCGATCTTGACGCTATCAACGATTTCTTCGATTTCCTTTTCCACTTTAACTTCCCGTGTTCTGTCCACCCATTCGGCGACATAGCCAATGCGCTCGCCTTGGTCATTTTTAACCGGCGTTGCAACCACGTTCATATGGCGTCCGCCTATCTCCAATTCCGAGCTATATGAAGTATTCAAGTTCGCCAGCAGGGAGCGCTGATGCTTGGGGTTCTGATGGAATTGATCGACATTGGCACCTAATAATTTAGTCGCGTCGAAGTTCGGCAACCGGGTACGAATATCGGCTTCGGCATCTTTGAACATCTCCATGACGGTATTATTCATGTATATGATGTCCAGATCGTTGTTGGCCACCATCACACAGGACTGAACGTTATCCAAAGCCTGTCTGATTCGTGTCGCCTCCGCGGCAACTTCTTTGGAATAGGCCAAATCGGCGTTCAGTTTGACTTGCATACTGTACAAAGCCCTTTTGAAATCGCCGATCAGATCGTCCCGATCCAGATCCATTTTGTTTCTAAATTTCTCTTCCGCCAACCGGTAGCAAATACCTAAAGCTTCTTCAAGGTTTTGATTGATAGCCTTATAAAGCTTGTATCCCAAAAACGTGGCTAGCAACAAGAAGGCTAAATTCGCCGATAAGCTAAACCATTGCTGCAATTGATATTGGGAATAAAGCAGACTCAATGCCGGTACCAGCAATAACAGGTAGACAAGACCGAATTTTTTCCCTATCCCCAGGTCCGTTGCTTTTTTGACTAGCGCCCTAAAGCCGGTTGGCTTCATCGTGGCGGCATTAGCGTTCAGCTTGGCATACAAAGCTTCGGCCTGCGCGATTTGTTCTCTCGATGGCGCGTAGCGAACCGATAAATATTCATGGACCTTGCCATTTTTATAAACCGGGGTGACGTTGGCCTCGACCCAGTAAAAATCCCCCGATTTCGTCCGGTTTTTCACCGGTGCGGTCCAAGGTTTTCCCGCCTTCAAGTTCAACCACAAGTCTTCAAATGCAGCCGGCGGCATGTCGGGATGCCGGACCACGTTGTGATTCGTTCCGATCAGTTCGTCTTTGGAAAAACCGCTGATTTCAACGAAAGCTTCATTTGCGTAGGTGATGATACCTTTCAAGTTAGTTCTGGTCACTAGCAGGGTGCCGGGCTTCATCATCACTTCACGGTCAGTCACCGGATGATTGATTTTCATGGCCACTCCCCCTTTAAAACCCCACCCAGCTGATCGGTATTCTCAAATCTCATCGTCATCGTCCACGCCATCTAATTTTAATAATTTATCCACATCCAACAGCATTACCATACGCCGATTCACTGAAATCAGGCCGTTGATGAATTCGGTACTCACTCTGGACCCGAAATTCGGAGCACTCTGGATATTCTTTTTATCGACGTCGATCACATCGGATACGGCATCGACCACCACCCCCATAATGCGGGTTTTGTCGCGGATATGGGCTTGCAACACCACCACAACCGTCAACGGGGTATATTGGCTACGCCCCAGTCCGAAACGCTCGCGCAGATCGATAATCGGAACAATGGCACCTCGTAGATTGACCACGCCTTTTTCATAAGGCGGCACATTCGGAATACGAGAGACGGGTTCCCAACTACGGATTTCCTGTACGCGTAAAATATCGACGCCGTATTCTTCCTGACCTAAGGTAAAGCTCAGAAATTGAATGCTGGCAGGCTGCGACTTTCCGTCGGCCTGTTCCATTCGTTCGACTTCTTCTATTTGAGTCATAAGCGCTGATGAATTATTGACGTGCCAGACGAAGCAAGCCGGGTATATCCAGAATCAGCGCCACCGAACCGTCGCCTAAAATGGTGGCTCCCGATACGCCCTCGACCCTACGATAATTGGCCTCTAACGATTTAATAACAACTTGTTGCTGCCCCATTAAGTCATCCACGAACAATCCGCAGCGTCCTCCCTGCCCTTCCACCACCACCAATAAACCTTCAGTCAGTTTAGTGTGTTTAGCGGAAGCAACATTAAAAATTTCATGCATTCGGACGATAGGCAGATATTGGCCGCGCAGCAGAAATGTCTCGCCTTTTCCGACCACCCGATTTAGCTGATCTTCCTTGATATTCAGCGACTCGATGATAGCTCCCAGCGGTACGATATAGGTTTCATCGCCGACGGCGACGGATTGCCCGTCCAAAATGGCCAAGGTCAGAGGCAAATGAATCGATATAGTCGAGCCTTCACCCAATTTTGAGATGATGTCAATATTGCCGCCCAAGGCCTGAATGTTGCGCCGAACCACGTCCATACCCACGCCCCGCCCGGAAATATCGGTTAATTGGTCTGCGGTGGAAAAACCGGGCATAAATATCAATTCGTAGGTTTGCTTGTCGGTCAAAATCGCATCGGGTTCGATCAGGCCTTTTTCTACGGCTTTCGCCCGGAGTTTTTCTTTGTCCAGGCCTTTGCCGTCATCGCTGACTTCGATAACGATATTTCCGCCTCTATGATAGGCCTCCAATGTAATCGTACCGGTTTCCGGCTTACCGGCGGCCATTCGAATATCCGGCATCTCGATACCGTGATCCAAACTGTTTCGCACCAGATGAACCAGCGGATCGCTCAGCAATTCCACAACCGTCTTGTCGACCTCAGTGTGTTCGCCCACTAATTTGAGCTCTATCTTTTTGCCGAGCTTATTGCTGATATCATGCGCCAGCCGCGGAAAACGGCTGAAAACGAAGCTGATCGGCAACATGCGTATATTCATCACGCTTTCTTGCAACTCGCGGGTATGCCGCTCCAATTGCGAAAGGCCGGCTTTGAGTTGATCGAGCTTGCCGAGCTCAAAATGCTCTCCGATCAAACTCAACATCGATTGAGTAATGACCAACTCCCCCACCATGTTAATCAAGGTATCGATTTTTCGCGTATCGACACGAATTGAACTGGACGCTTTGGCGGCAGTTTTGGTTTCTTCCTTTCTTGCACGGCTTGGCGGATGATTCGATTCGGAACGGGTAGGGCCGGACGCACTTGTTTCGGCGCCGGTGTCAATCCAAGGCTCGGCACCGGCCGCCTGCCCGATAGTCAAAGGGAATTCTGCGTAGATGGCTTGCTTGGCTAAATCACAGTCGTCCTCGACCCAATCAAAAATCTCATCAATTTCGTCTGCCGAAACATGGCCCTGCAAATCCAATTTCCAGGACAGATGGCACTCTTCGGGGTCGAGTTGATAAAGATCGGGAACGCCTTGCAAATCCGCGGACGCCGTCAGTTCGCCCAAACCCGCCAACTCGCGGAACATTCTGACCGGCTCGTTACCGGTTTTTAATAAATGCAGATGCGGGCTGAAGGCGATCTTCCATCCGATGATTTCTTCTTTACCTTGCGTTTGCTCAACCGGCGGCATCGCTTCAGTCGAAGTGCTCCCATTTTGCACACTCGGCAATCCGTTTTGGCTTGCGCCCGCTGCATGACTAAGCTCGGAATCCAACGCTTGCCGATGAGAATTTACGCTTTCCTGGTTGATCTCGCCACCATCTTGTATCGCCTGTAGCATTTCTCTTAAACAATCGACCGAACCCAGTAAAACATCGACAGCCTGTTGCGTGACTTGTCGGCGCCCGTCGCGCATTTCGTCGAGCAGAGTTTCCATGACATGGGTAAAGTCGGAAACCACCGTAAAGCCGAATGTGCCGCTACCGCCTTTTATCGAATGCGCAGCCCGAAAAATAGTATTAATTTCGTCCACGTCTACGTCGCCCATGTCGAGATTGAGCAATCCCGATTCCATAGCGTCCAAGCCTTCGAAACTCTCTTCGAAAAAAACCTGGTGAAATTGCGCCATATCGATCGACATAGACTCTACCCGCGCACCGAATATCCGTTTGCGACCAATTCTTAACCCAAGACTTTTTTGATCGTTTTCAACAGCTGGTCGGGATTAAACGGTTTTACAATCCAGCCGGTCGCTCCCGCTTCCTTGCCTTGTTGTTTTTTTTCCATACCGGATTCGGTTGTCAGCATCAACAAAGGGGTAAATTTATAATCAGGCAGGGCGCGTAATTCCTTAATAAGTGTGATGCCGTCTTTATTGGGCATGTTCACGTCGGTCACAACACAATCGAAGGTTTGAGTCTTCGCTTTATTCAACGCGTCAACCCCGTCAACCGCCTCAATCACATTGTATCCGGCGCCCTTCAAAGTAAAGGACACCATCTGTCTCATGGATGCAGAATCATCGACTGCAAGAATCGTTGCCACAATCAACTCCTTAAATCAAAAATGTAAGCAAAATACTACATTACGAATCGACAAAAATAAATTTGAGTTTGGATAAAATCACACTTCGTCTTATCCGGGCCAGTCAACTGAAAAGCGTTCATTTGCCCCAGCAATCGGCAACCGGATCGGTACCGGAAACGGTTTTAACGTCATTTTGGTTAATTCCCAATGTGCCGCATTTTGCGTCAGTAAAATTGGGGCTGGCGCTTATGGTGTAAGTGGTTGCGCTCAAATCGGTAAATTCATTTACAGTGTAGTAGCCATCGGGCGACGTCGTTATTCCTATGTTTGTTTTCGTTCCATACGTCGTATGATTGGCTCGCCATTTTTCTTGAGCTAATCGCACTTGCATCAATACGGCTTTTCCGTCCGCACGTTTGGCTCTTCTGACATAATCGTTGTATGCCGGATAGGCAATCGCTGCCAAAATGCCTATCACCGCCACCGTGATCATTAGCTCAATAAGTGTGAAGCCTGCTACCCCCCTGTCTTATTTTTTGTACTAAATTTGCGTTGCATAACTAAATCCGGTTCTAGAATTAAGAAACAATCGAATCCAACAATCTCGAGTATATTGCGTAGACCGATAGGACGTACTTCATGGAACAGCCCAAAAAATTAAAAGCGCGGCCTAATTGGCGAAACATTCGTTTGGCAAAATCGAACTCAGTTGAATTACCATCTGTTGTATCAAGCATAGTCGAAATCGCCGTTGAGGATTTTATTCGGTCAGCGTTAAGAGAAAATTCGCGCTACAGTAAGTATCCCCCGGCAAAGCCGGGGGCTTTATGTTGTGAACCGCTCAAAGCGGTAAATAGGGTCGCTAACGCGGCCCTTTCATAATGGCCGCCCATAGGCGGCGACTCACTGCCAAAGGTTCATTTGTTCAATGTTGGTCTTCCTGTTCTTGATGCCGGATATACTCCCGAATCATCGTTTCATCCCGACCTACCACACAAAATAACCTCTCGCCCAGAAATGTTGCCTTACAAAATTCCGTTTCTTTTCACCATAAACCCGCGCCAAATGAATCGCGCTCTTGCCCTTGATGTGACCAATCACTTGCGACACCGCATATTTCGGCGAGATCGAAATCAGCATGTGCACATGATCCGGCATCAAGTGACCTTCCAGTATCCGGCTCTCTTTCTGGCCCGCAAGCCTCCGAAACACCTCCCCTAAATGTT
Source organism: Methylomonas sp. MgM2 (assembly GCF_054172045.1). Lineage (NCBI taxonomy): Bacteria > Pseudomonadati > Pseudomonadota > Gammaproteobacteria > Methylococcales > Methylococcaceae > Methylomonas > Methylomonas sp. MgM2. The sequence goes on from NZ_JBSYXO010000004.1 coordinate 214,180, forward strand.
TTCGCAATTCCTTGTACAGCGTTCAACGCCGGCACTTTGGTATAAATACCACATGATATTTGCACTCCCATTTCGAGTGGCTTAAGCTTTCGTTCTCGTCCATCAGGTTCTCCTTTTTCGCGTTTGCTTGGCGGCTCACGCGTTCGAGTGTCCTGATGGACTCCTCTAAATGTCAAACTTTTGCTGTCTCCCCGGCAGAGCCGGGGGATTTCTCATTTTTGGTTAACAGCGTACCTTCTACTTGGAACCCGACAGGACCTGTTGTTAAACTACACGGCACCGGCAATTTCAATGTGGGAAGCCAATCAATCGCCGGCGGAGCTACGGTAGACTGTGCGGCTTCTTTAACCGTTGGACCCTAACACTATCACGTAAACCGGCAATGCATATGGCGTTGCCGATTACACAAACAACATTTTCGCAAAATGATCAATTGGAATTCCACCTGCGCGGCTATTTGGCGCCAACGTCAGGCCGCCCTGCGCCCAGTACGTCACACCGACCCTATTCGGTTGGAACAACTATTCGGGATAGATACGCAAAAGCAGCAAATCGTTAGTAATACCGAGCGTTTTCTTGCCGGCTTGCCCGCCAACAACGTTTTATTATGGGGTGCGCGGGGTACCGGCAAATCCTCGCTGGTCAAAGCGTTGTTAAATGCTTACAAACACCGAGGCCTACGCATCGTTGAAGTGGATAAATACGACCTGCTCTATTTGCCCGAAATCGTCGATGATATACGCGAGCATCCGCAACGTTTTATTATCTATTGCGACGATTTGTCTTTCGAAAGTGGCGACAGCTTATATAAGCCGCTTAAAAGCGTATTGGAAGGATCGATAGAACTTCCACCGGATAATGTTTTGTTCTACGCGACTTCAAATCGACGCCATTTGTTACCCGAACTGATGAGCGACAATCTCGATACGAAGTTGATCGATGGTGAAGTGCATTATTCCGACGCAATCGAGGAAAAAATATCGCTCGCCGACCGTTTTGGCCTGCGCTTAGCGTTTTATCCTCAACAGACTCCAACCTATCTCGAGATCGTCGACAGTTACTTTGCCGATTTTGACGGTAACCGGGATGAGTTGCATAAGGCTGCGTTGGATTTCGCCCATCAAAATGCCGCGAAAAACGGCCGCACCGCAAAGCAGTTTTTTAACGCTTATTGTCGACAGCAAAAAGAGCTCTCTAATTGACTACTCATAGCAAAGCGATGTCCAAAATTTTGATCGTATATTCAACCACCGATGGACATACCCTGACTATTTGCCAGCGCTTGCGACAATTTATCGAAAAAGGTGGGCACCATGTCAAAGTAGTGCCGGTTTCAGATTCGGCTTCCGTTGAATTAGACGACTTCGATAAAATCGTCATTGGCGCCAGCATCCGCTATGGCAAGCATAGTCGGCAAATCTTCGATTTCATCCGTAACAAACAAGCGATTTTGGATGCCAAACCCAACGCCTTTTTCTCGGTCAATGTGGTTGCCCGCAAACCCGACAAGAATCAACCGAAGACCAACCCCTATTTGCAAAAATTTCTAAAAAAAATAAGCTGGAAACCCAAAGAATTAGCCGTATTTGCCGGTAAACTCGATTATCCGCGCTATAACTTTTTAGATCGCACAATAATCCGTTTCATCATGTTCCTGACGCGCGGGCCGACCAACCCCGAAACTACGGTTGAATTTACCGATTGGCAGCAAGTCGAATCGTTTGCAAAACGCATCAGCACAATGTAACCATATCAAGCGCTGATGGCCGGAAAGCACGGATAGGATGACCGTACCCGGCACATCGCGCTTCAATGGGGCATTGGGGCTGCTCCAGGTCTGCGGGCACACTGCGCCACCCGATCGTCGAACAAACCGCTGATATGGGGGAGTTCGATAAAAAAGAGCAGTTACCTCAATGGCGTTACCACCGTCAACATGGATTCGACCACCAAACGTGTCCACCGCTACGGGCCCTGTAGTGGGCACTAGCGAACCGCGGTGCATGTCACCTCATCCATGGCTAGATATTTACGAACGGTATTGATTGAAATCTTCAGCTCCCGAGCAATCGCCTTTTTACCGAGGCCATTTCCAGCGTCATACAGCGATTTTATTTTATGAATCATGTTCCACTCCTTCAAAACCATTCCCCGGATAAATCGGAGAATGGTAAGGGGCAACTACCCCAATATAAATGTCAGTGGGGGCAATTTTGTTGTCCGAAAGTGGGTCAGTTTAGATGGCCATTAACACCGATAGAGCAATAGCTGAGAGCTCAACAACATTTTCCGCATTGCTTTACTTTTACATAGACTTTAAATAATATTTGAACAACTGTTCAATCGTTTGCCATTTTAATGACACCTTCTCTTGTTGAAAATTCAGTTGCTGAACTCGCCGATCTTTTTCGCCTACTTGGTGACAATACCCGCTTGCGCATCGTTTTGACTTGTCTTGATGTGCCAATTGCCGTCAATGACATAGCGAGCAAACTCGACTTGAGCAATTCGCTGGTCAGTCATCATCTTCGGTTACTGAAAGCCGCACGTATCGTCAAGGCCGACCGACACGGCAAGCAAGTGTTCTATGCCGCTGCGGATCAGCACATCTCGGACATCCTAACCAATATGCTAGAACACATTGCAGAACCTCATACGGAGACAGACTAATGTCACACGATCCTTTGCATAACCATGGTCATAATCACTGTAGCCACACACATAGCAATATCGACAATCATAATAGGGCCTTCGGCGTCGCCATCGTTCTGAACATTGTTTTTGTAGTGATCGAATTTGCCTACGGCTTCATTGCCAACTCGACTGCTTTAATGGCGGATGCCGGACACAACCTCTCCGATGTATTAGGTCTACTATTGGCCTGGGGCGCTTCCATTCTCGCTCGTAAGGCACCTAGCGGGCGCTACAGCTACGGTCTGCGTAGCACATCGATTTTGGCGGCACTAGCGAATGCCATACTCTTGCTGGTTGCGTGTGGTGCCATTGCCTGGGAAGCCATCCAGCGCGTTTCTGCACCTCCTGTTGTGGCTGGACAGACAGTCACGCTGGTAGCAAGTGTTGGAATCGTAATCAACGTTTTATCGGCTTGGTTATTCGTGAAGGGAAGTAAAGGGGATTTGAACATTCGTGGAGCCTACCTGCACATGGCCGCCGACGCGGCTGTATCGCTGGGTGTTGTGATCGCCGGAGCGGCGATGATGCTTACCGACTGGTATTGGCTCGATCCGGCGATTAGCCTATTCATCGTAGGTGTGATTGTAATCGGCACATGGGGACTGCTGCGCGAGTCAATCAAACTGGCTTTGAACGCCGTTCCAGCACACATTGATGTATCCGCAGTGGAAAACTATCTGCGCCGATGTTCAGGAGTCAAGGACATGCACGATCTGCACATCTGGGGCATGAGTACCACCGAAACTGCTTTAACTGTCCATTTAGTCATGCCCGCTTACCCCGGCGACGCGTTCTTGGATGACCTAGCGCAGGCCCTAAAAGAGCGTTTTTCCATTCAGCACAGCACGTTGCAAATAGAACAAGGCACTATCGAGCACACCTGTGCATTGCACATCCAGTAGCAATGACCGCGCACGATAGTTAAATCCCCAAGATGTTCGCCGCCATGGTGTCGAAGTCTTGCCGGTCGATGTGCAAAGTGGCCATTGGATAGGTGGATTGACGGCTAAGTCGAGGGATTTTCAGTGGCAACCAATTTTCCTCGACGCTTCGCCGGCTAATTGGCTCACCCGTCGTTTCCCGCTATCGGAAAGCCTTTCTTTCGCCGCGTCTCCCCGCTACGGGTTGCGTTCGACTTGTCCCGTATGATCGTCATTGAAAAAGTAAACGTGGCAAGTCCCGATATATAAGGACAAATGCCACATCACAATGCTTACAGATCATTTGACTCGGGTGCTTTTTAAGCGAACGGGTTTTCCAATACGATGGTTTCGTTACGATCCGGTCCGGTCGAAAGAATGGTTACCTTAACGCCGACCAGTTCTTCGATACGGGCGATATAAGCCTTAGCGTTATCAGGCAATTGGTCGAACGAGGTAATACCTGCCGTCGTCGACTTCCAACCGGGCATTTCCTCTATGACCGCTTCGCAAATCGCATATTGATCGGCGCCCAATGGTGCGGTTTTCGTCATTTCGCCCTTAATTTTATAGGCTGTACAAATGCCGATTTTTTCTAAGCCGTCCAATACATCCAATTTGGTCAAGCAAATGCCGCTGAGGCTGTTCATCTGAGCGGATTTGCGCATCGAAACTGCGTCAAACCAGCCGCAACGGCGCTTACGGCCGGTAGTGGCGCCGAATTCGTGACCTTTCGAACCGAGATGTTCGCCATTGCCATCGTTCAGCTCGGTCGGAAACGGGCCATTGCCGACTCGGGTCGAATACGCCTTGGTGATGCCCAGCACATAGTCAATGGCTAACGGACCGATGCCCGCACCTGTCGCGGCACCGCCTGCCGTGGTATTAGACGAGGTCACGTAAGGATAAGTACCATGATCGATATCCAACAAGGCCCCTTGCGCACCTTCAAACAAAATGTTGTTGCCTTGCGCTTGATGAAGTTGTAATTCCTCGGCGACATCGGCCAACATCGGTTTGATGTGTTCGCCCAACTCCAATGTCCTATTTAGAATTGAATCATAATCGACCGGGTCGGCTTGATAATAGTTGACTAGCATGAAGTTATGGTAGTCGACCAGGTCCTTCAGGCGTCTGGCGAACTCTTCGGCGTTACGCAGATCGCCGGCACGCAAGCCCCGTCTAGCCACTTTATCTTCATAGGCGGGGCCGATGCCGCGCCCGGTCGTTCCTATAGCCTTGTCCCCGCGCGCTTTTTCCCTCGCCTGATCGATTGCAACATGCACCGGCAGAATCAGGGCGCAAGCCTCGCTGACTTTCAGCCGGTCTCTGACGGGCACGCCCGATTGCTCCAAAATACCGATCTCCTTTAGCAACGCTTCCGGGCATAACACGACGCCGTTGCCTATCATGCATTGCACGCCCTCGCGCAACACGCCGGACGGAATCAGATGCAAAACGGTTTTCCGACCGTTGATCACCAAAGTATGTCCGGCGTTGTGCCCGCCTTGAAAGCGAACGACCGCAGCGGCTTGTTCGGTCAACAAGTCGACCAATTTGCCCTTACCTTCGTCACCCCATTGTGTGCCGATAACAACAACATTTTTTCTCATATTTTTCTTTTACCTTTATATGAATGCTTTAACGACGAGCCAATGGTTTGACGACCCATTTTCGGTCCTGCTTTTCCAACACGGCATTGCAACCCAGCTGTTCGATATTGCCTTGTTGTCCCGGCAGTTCTTGTATCACGCGAACACCGGAAGCCCTTAAATCTCTAATAGTGACCGGTAAATCAATATCTTCCGCTGCCGGCGCGAACACCGTTTGAACGTTTGTTTCCATAGCATCTTTCAGCAAGCCCGCCAGTACTTTTAAATCCGCACTGAATCCGGTCGCCGGCCTGGCTCGGCCGAACACGCCGCCGATGTTGTCGTAGCGACCGCCGCGCGCAATTTCCCTACCGATGGTCGGCACGAATGCGGCGAAAACCATACCGGTGTGATAGTGATATCCGCGCAGTTCAGCTAAATCGAAGCTGACGTTTAACGAAGGATAATCGCGTTTCAACCTTTCAGCGATAGCTTGTAAATCTTGCAATGCGGCTTGAATGGTTTCGTTATCGCCGTCGAGCAATTTGGCTGCGTCGGCCAATACTTCGATACCGCCGTTTAACTTCGGCAAGGTATTGAAAATGGTTTTAAACCGGTCATCGATCGCGAATTGATCAACCAGCTCCGCCAACTCGGTTCTGGCCTTGCGCTGCAAAACGTCGAACAACTCGGCTTCTTGCTGCTGATTCAATCCTGCTTGTTCGACTAAGGCCCGGTAAATTCCGACATGCCCCATATCCAGATGCACGTTTTGTACGCCGCTGATAGCCAACATTTCCAGCATCAACTGAATGACTTCATAATCGCTGTCGATACCGCCGTGACCATATAGCTCAGCCCCGATTTGCATGGGACTGCGGGTTTTTTCTAAAGGATCGCCCAAAGTATGCAGGACAGTACCGGCATAACATAAACGAGTGGGCCATTCGTGCTTCAAATGATGCGCGTCGATTCGGGCCACCTGCGGGGTCATATCGGCTCTAACCCCCAGTAATTCGCCGCTCAATTGGTCCGTGAGTTTAAAGGTTTGTAGGTCGAGGTCATGACCGGAACCGATCAGTAACGAGTCCAAAAAATCGACGAAAGGCGGAATGACCAGTTGGTAACCCCAACGATCAAAGGTGTCGAGCAGGTCGCGGCGTAGACGTTCCAGATGCGCCGCTTGCTCGGGCAACATCTCGGAAATGCCTTCCGGTAACAGCCAGGAATCTTTATTTTGCATTTTTTGTTTGTCCCAATCGCAAAAAAACGCCCTGCTGTCATGTATTCATGACCAGCGGAGCGTCTTGTTTTACGTTTCGAATGTTTTGCTTATTTTTGATGTTTGAAGAACCTAAAGAAATCCGAATCGGGTTCAAGCACCATGATATTGCCCGATTTACCTAAACTTTGCTTATAAGCAATCATACTCCGATAAAATGCATAAAACTCGCTGTCTTCGCTGTAGGTATTGGCGAAAATCTCAGCGGCTTTAGCGTCGCCCCCGCCCCGCAGTACTTCGGAATTACGATAAGCGTTGGCTAGGATGATTTCGCGCTGTTTATCGGCGTCGGCCCTAATTTTTTCCGCCGCTTCAGAACCTTGCGAACGAAACTCGCGAGCCACCCTCGCCCGCTCGGCCTCCATCCGTTGATAAACCGAACTGCTGACTTCATTCGGCAAGTCGATGCGTTTGACTTGTACGTCGACAATATCGATGCCCAAATTTTCGGCTTGGGGCGACACGTTGGTAATCAAAGACTCACGAATGATACTGCGGTCGGTGGAGACCAGTTGTTTGATTTCCCTTTTACTGAACTCGCTACGCGCCGCATCCTTGATGATTTGATCTAAGCGGATATTCGCCTGATTGACATCGCCGCCTACCGTTGTATAAAACGCTTTCACATCGCCGATACGCCATTTAACGAACGAATCGACGATCACGTTTTTCTTTTCCGCGGTCAGAAATCGTTCCGGCGTGGCGTCCATGGTCAAGATGCGCGCATCAAACTTTTTAACGTTATTGATGAAAGGTATTTTAAAGTGCAAACCGGGTTTAAAGTCTGCGCCCACGATTTCACCCAATCGGAATTTAATCGCACGTTCCGTTTCGCTGACGGTAAACACCGACATCGATGACAAGACCACCAACGCAACGATAGCAACAATTATTTTATTTCCCATCTTAGCGTCCTCTCACGTCGCGTTCGCGGGCCGAAGCACGACTATTGTTTTTGATCGTTTCTTTTACCGGTTGAGATACCAAAGGTGTATGCTCATAACTAACCGGAGCGTCGTTAGTCGCCTCAGGTGATCTGTCGACGACTTTATCGAGCGGCAGATACATAATGTTGTTGCCGCCTTTTACATCGACCAAGACATTGTTGGAGCGTTGTAATACCGATTCCATCGCTTCGATATACATCCGCTGTTTGGTAACCGCCGGTGCTTTTTTGTATTCCGTCAGCAATTGAGCGAAACGGCTGACATCACCTTTAGCTTGAGCGATCACTCTCTCTTTGTAGCCTTCCGCCTCTTGCTCTATGCGCGATGCGGCACCACGGGCTTTTGGCAAAACGTCGTTGGAATACGCTTCCGCTTCATTGATGAGACGTTGCTTGTCTTCCCTGGCTTTGATCGCATCTTCAAACGCACCCTGCACCTGCTCAGGTGGCTGAGCATCTTGCAAGTTGACGCTCGTTACCAAAATGCCCGTTTTATAGGCATCCATTACAGATTGAATTTCGCTCTTGATTGCCATGACGATTTCGCTACGGCCTTCCGTCAATACGAAATCCATGTTGCTGGCACCGATTACGCCGCGCTCGACACTCTCGGTTACTTGTTTCAGTGTAGAATTCGGATCGAGCACATTAAAAGCATAGTCTTTGGCGTCTTTCACTTGATATTGGACGGCGAGACGGACATCGACGATGTTTTCGTCTTTGGTCAGCATCATCGCCTCTTTCGGCACCGAGCCCATAGCCATACCGCTACCGGAACGATAACCGACTTCGATAAACTGCTGCTTCTCGACGTTAACCACTTGAACTTGTTCGACTGGCGCGGGAATATGCCAGTTCAAGCCGGGAGTCGTCGTATCGACATAAGCGCCAAAACGCGTGACCACTCCTCTGGTGCCCTCGTCGACTATGTAAAAGCCGCTCATGCCCCATAACACAACGGCACCCGCTATCACAAAGCCCAATCCTCGCATCGATGGTCCGTCGCCTCCCCCGCCTCCGGAACCGCGACCAAAGATACCACCAATCTTTTCTTGCAACGAACGCAACACTTCGTCCAAATCAGGCGGACTGTTTTGGTCGTTACGACCGCTCCAAGGGTCTTTGTTGTCGCCACCGGGCTCATTCCAAGACATACAAATGCTCCAATAGGATTTAAAACTTCAATACAATCGACGCGTTTAACACAGCGTCTCACATTACAACGAGCTAAAGCCGACCATTCTATCGTATATCCGCCGCGTTCGGCCAACTCGCGCGGTTAGCCGCGTTTAAATTAAGTTGAGCACGGCTTACTTCCTCTACTTTAATGTCTTTCAGCAATCCCAGATTCTTTTTGTCGATTTCTATAGTCAGCTCGCAATCGCCATGTTCGTTAACAGTTTCATCGATAAAACGAACTAAGCCGTACCATTTGGCCTTCATGCCGACCTGCCGCGCCGGCAGAAAGCACTTTTTAATGACCTTGCTACTGGAAAAACATTCAATTAGTGCCCGCTGCAATAAGTCGCAACCTGCGCCGGTTTGCGCGCTAATCCAAACAGAAGTAGGCTTGCCATCGGCGTCATAGTCAATGTGGGGTTCGATACCGTCTAACAAATCGATTTTATTGAAGACCCTTAATTGGGGTATTTTATCGGCACCGATTTCTTCCAATACCTGATTCACCTGAAAGATCGTATCGTCGCGATCTTCGGCGTGCGCGTCGATCACATGCAGCAGTAAGTCGGCTTCGCTGGCTTCTTGCAGGGTCGAACGGAAGGCCGCTACCAATTCATGCGGCAAATGCCGTATAAATCCCACCGTGTCGGCCAAGACCAATCCTCCGCTATCACTTAATTGCAAATGGCGCAGGGTTGGATCCAGCGTGGCAAATAATTGATCTGCCGCATAGATACCGGCACCGGTTAAGCTGTTAAACAATGTGGACTTTCCGGCATTGGTGTATCCAACCAGCGAAACGGATGGAATCTCCGCCTTTTTCCGCTTGCTGCGTCCTTGGTGGCGCTGCTTTTCGACTTTTTGCAAACGTTGCTGAATCTGCTTGATACGTACGCCCAATAAACGTCGGTCGGTTTCGAGCTGAGTTTCACCCGGTCCGCGCAAACCGATACCGCCTTTTTGCCGCTCCAGATGAGTCCATCCGCGAATCAAACGGGTCGATAAATGTTTTAGCTGCGCCAATTCCACTTGCAACTTACCTTCAAAGGTTTGCGCGCGTTGAGCGAATATATCTAAGATCAGACCATTGCGATCGACAACTCGAACTTCTAATGCCCTCTCCAAATTGCGCTCCTGACTGGGAGAAAGCGGATGATTAACAATGATGATGTCTGCCAGAAACTCGGTCACTGCGGCTTTGATTTCATCCAGCTTACCGATACCGACGAAATATTTGGGATCCGGCTTGTGCCGATTCCCTGTAACCACGTGGACAGGCAGAGCACCGGCTGATTTGGTCAGTTCTTTAAGCTCGTCGAGATCTTCTTGACCGACTTGCAAATTCAGGTGAACGAGAATTGCTCGTTCACCTGCATCGGGACGTTCAAACAATCAGAAACCTCTCAGCCTTCATCACTGGAATCAGTGTCTCGATGCATACTGACGTTTTTGCTGGGAACAATGGTAGAAATTGCGTGTTTGTATACCATTTGATTAACAGTGTTTTTCAACATGACGACATATTGATCAAAAGAATCTACCCGGCCTTGTAATTTGATGCCGTTAACCAGGAATATAGATACAGGAATATGTTCCTTTCTGAGGGAATTTAAGAAATTATCCTGCAAATTTTGCGCTTTTGACATCCTATTTCTCCTTATTATTGTTCGGGCTACGGCAATACATTACCGGCTAAATCTATTGTTTTCAACACACTATAAACGAGGTTTATTTACAAAACAGAATCCAAGTTTGGGGTATAAATTGCTAATTCAAGCCCACGCGTAATATTTTACATCAATATACAAACGCGCTTAACCATACAACCCACAGAAAATGCCGTAGATTGTACTCTACCAATCCTTAACTTTTTCGATCAGTAGAGTAGATAGATAGTGTTATATCCATTCAAATTTAAGAAATTTTCTTATATTTAATACGATGCGGCGTATCGGCATCGATACCCAAGCGTTTATGACGGTCCGCTTCGTAATCGGCATAGTTGCCTTCAAACCAAACGACCTCACTATCGCCCTCGAAAGCCAACATATGTGTCGCAATTCGATCCAGGAACCAGCGGTCATGTGAAATCACGACGGCACAGCCCGGGAACGCAAGTAGAGCCTCTTCCAAGGCCCGCAGCGTTTCGACGTCTAAATCGTTAGTTGGTTCGTCCAGAAGTAAAACATTACCGCCGCTTTTTAACAGCTTGGCCAAATGCACACGGTTGCGCTCGCCGCCGGACAAATCGCCGATACGTTTCTGCTGATCCGGGCCTTTGAAATTGAACCGTCCGCAATAGGCCCGGGAAGGCGTTTCATATTTACCGACCGTAACCATGTCCAATCCATCGGAAATTTCCTCCCAAACCGTCTTATTGTCGTCCATGTTGTCACGGAACTGCTCAACATAGGACAACTGCACGGTTTGACCCATCGTGAAGGTCCCTGAATCCGGCTTTTCAAAACCGGCCATCATTCGGAACAAGGTGGTTTTACCGGCCCCGTTCGGACCTATGATGCCAACGATACCGCCGGGCGGCAACTTAAAACTCAGATTATTGATCAACAGCCTGTCGCCGAAGCCTTTGCCGATATTCTCCGCCTCTATAACCACATCGCCCAAGCGCGGCCCGGGCGGAATATAGATTTCCTGGGTCTCGTTACGCTTTTGCACCTCAACCGACGACAATTCTTCAAAGCGGGCCAAACGGGCCTTGCTCTTGGCATGGCGCCCTTTTGGATTGGAGCGCACCCACTCCAGTTCCGCTTTCATCGCTTTTTGGCGTGAAGTTTCTTGTTTCTCTTCCAATTCCAAACGTTTTTCTTTCTGCTCCAGCCAAGAAGAATAATTGCCTTCCCATGGGATACCCATACCGCGATCCAGTTCAAGGATCCAGCCCGCCACATTATCGAGAAAATAACGATCGTGAGTAACCGCTACAACCGTGCCGGCATAATCGTGCAGGAACCGCTCTAACCATGCGACCGATTCCGCGTCCAGGTGGTTGGTCGGCTCGTCCAACAACAGCATATCGGGCTTGGACAGCAGCAATCGGCACAAAGCGACCCGGCGTTTTTCACCGCCGGACAATTTGCCGATCTCCGCCTCCCAATCCGGCAAACGCAAAGCGTCCGCGGCGATCTCCAATTGACGATTCAGGTTATGGCCGTCGCACGCATTGATAATGTCTTCCAATCGCGCCTGTTCGGCAGCCAACTTATCGAAATCCGCATCGGGATCCGCATATTCGGCATACACTGCATCCAGCTGAGCCAACGCATCTTTAACATGTTGTACGGCTTCTTCAATAATGCCCCGAACGTTTTTATTCGGGTCAAGCTGCGGTTCCTGAGGCAAATAACCGATATTGATGCCCTTTAACGGTATCGCTTCCCCTTCGATTTCCTTGTCGACGCCGGCCATGATGCGCAATAAAGTCGATTTCCCGGATCCGTTTAGGCCCAAAACGCCGATCTTTGCACCGGGAAAAAAAGATAAGGAGATGTCTTTGAGTATGTATTTCTTGGGCGGCACCACCTTGCCTACCCGATTCATGGAGAAAATATATTGAGCCATCGTTTCTCGGTCAAAAAACTGAAAGCGCCATTATAGCGTGGCTTGTCAAAATTTAAGTTTGTATTTTGTTCGGCAAAGACCTAGCCGGCATTTCAGTCTGAACATTCGCTATATATACTCTGCCAGGAACCTACGATACCGCTTCCGGAAATCGCATCCGCCACCTAACGGCAAGACAAAGACCGCCTTCAGGTATAACGCACATGCGAAGTCGTAAGCGGCTACTCGATGTTGCCGGCTCGAAATCCGCAAAAGTTTTCCGCAACCATATGCCAACGCCTTAATCCGTTGCTGAGCGTGCTGTATATGACTCACCAAATTTGCGAGCGACCTAAAAGAAACGGCATTAATTCAATAGGAAATTAGGGAAAATTCGGTTTTTGGTTTATTCTGAAATTGATATAAGTCAAATTTTCAAGGAGACGTGGATATGAAAACCAAGCTCTTCCGCTCCCTCAAGATCCGCTGTCGTTCATTAAGCGACGCTCTGCGCGACTCTAATTTTCCGTTACGATATATCTGTCTATCCGCGCGCCCGGTACATTCTTCATTATTGGGAATGGAAGTTGGACATCTGAAATATCTGATCAATTCCTCGCTGATTCTACTGTTCGGCTTACTACATACCGCCGACGGCGTCGTCACGTACTTGGGCTTGAAATTCAACCTAGTCGATGAAGCTAACCCCATGCTGGTGTTTTTTGCCGGTACGATGGGCTTGGGATTGTCGATATTCTTATTGAAACTGCTGTTGTTAGAGTTTATTGCCGTACTGTATTTTGCTCGGCGTAATATGGGAAGCTGCTGGGGCACAGCCACTTTATTAAGTGCGGATGCATTCTACAGCTGGGTCGTCAGCAACAATATTTTTCTAGTGGCTGCGGCTTGACCAATATTTAAAACCGCAAAACGATAAACTGCCGAGCTTATTTGTCTAACATGCAGTAATTGATAACACTATCGTAATCACCGTATAGGTGCTGGCTTAAAATAGTTTGATGCGCCCCCAAACAAATCATTCGTTAGCCGATTACCCCACCATAGATATACATAGCCACCGATTAAAAACAACAGACCATTGGCAAATCATCAGCGTCGATACACACCAGATAATCGAAACTGACGATCGCGAACCTCGGCAATCCCCCTCATCCCATAAGCGGCCGCTAGAACATGTCCCGGCCATCAATTTACCTTCCGCAAGTTACTTCAGCCTCGGCATTCATCCCTGGTTTATCGAACGTCAAGATATTAACGTCGCAATCCAAACACTCGAAACCTACTGTCATCACCCGAAGCTATTGGCCATTGGCGAATGCGGGCTGGATAAGACGTTAAGTATCGACCTATCCGCGCAATCAATCGTGTTCCGGCGCCAAATCGAGCTGTCCGAGCGATGGAAAAAGCCCCTGATTATTCACTGCGTCCGAGCATTTAACGAGTTAATGCAAATCAAAAAGTCCGTTAACACGGCTGTTCCCTGGATCGTACACGGCTACAACAACAAACCCGAATTGGCCAAACAGCTGCTCAGACACGGTTTTTACTTATCCTTAGGCAAAGTTTTATTGAATCCTCAAAGTAATGCCTATCGAGTCTTGGGCACCATGCCCTTTGAGCGTTTATTTTTGGAAACGGACGACGCCGACGACTTATCAATTAACGCGATTTACGCCGCTGCCGCTAAAATAACCGGTTTAACTGCCGACGCCTTACGGCGACAAATTTTTCACAATTTTAAAAGAGTGTTTCTTCAATGACTGATTTAAGCTGGCTATCGCGCACCGAACTCCTGATCGGCAAAGCCAAACTCGACAAATTGCAAAACGCCCATGTGCTGGTAGTCGGCATGGGCGGCGTCGGTTCATTTGCCGCGGAATTCATTTGTCGGGCCGGCGTAGGCCGGATGACGATAGTTGACGGCGATGTGGTCGAGCCCAGCAATCGCAACCGCCAATTACCCGCATTAGCCACGACCCATGGCCAATCCAAAGCGGACGTGATGGGCGCGCGCTTACTGGAAATCAATCCTGACCTGAAACTTAACATCCGTCACGAGTTCATCACGCCGGATACCGCAGCGGAATTGCTGAATACCCATTACGATTATATCGTCGACGCGATCGACAGCCTGACGCCTAAGATTCATATGATCCGCGCGGCCAAAACCCGCAAGATGAAAATCATCAGCTCCATGGGCGCCGGCGGCAAAATGGATCCGACCCATCTGAAAGTGGTGGATATTTCCAAGACCTATAACTGCCCGTTCGCGCAATTCATTCGCATACGTCTGCGTAAACACGGCATTAGCCGGGGCGTCAAAGTGGTGTTTTCGCCGGAAGTGGTCAACAAAGACTCTCTGATGTTTACCGACGGCAGCAACTACAAAAAATCCGCCTACGGTACGATTTCATATCTGCCCGCGGCTTTCGGCGGCGTTTGTGCCTCGGTGGTCATTCGTAATTTGATTCACGATACCGCTCACAGTCATCACCACACTCAGACCGCTAAAACGCCCAACTTCGAGGAAAGCAGCATCCCTGAATCTCATGTGAAGGAATAAACCGATGACCGACTCCAATCGCCCCGAAGCGACGGCTAACCCAACCCAGTTAAATCTGGTGAACAGCAATCGATTACAGGCATTACGCAAGCAATCTTCGGTTGACGAATCCGATAATACTCAAAGAACCACCTCCCGCCATCCAGCCGGTGCGAACGCGCAGGAAGACGCCGAATCGAATCGGTTACGAACTCAAGTAAATCAACGACTCGCGGAGATTCTGGCTAACTTGCCCGCCGGCAAGCGCCGCAGTTTGTTCAAAATCCGCTTCGGAGTAGACTTGGACAAGCTCGAGCAAATGCCCTCTAAACAAGCCGCAGCCCTATTGAAAATCGAACCGAACCAGCGCCGAAAGCGCTGATTCGAAATCGAATCGTCTACGGGCTTAATCGCCCGGCGGTCCGGTTAAGCATCGGCAAAAGTCGCTCGGCCAGAATGCAATTAATTTCGCCAGCCGTCAGTGGTCCGGTAGCAGACCGTCATGACGAATGCCCCGGCGAGACCAGGCCGGTCCGCTACCGTATCGCGCCAAGTCACGTAATGCTCGGTCAAACTGGCTTATAATGCCCAGCCTTGTTAAATTTCAACAGCCTCTATTTTCCACGATGTACACGATAGAACCGAACCAGGATTACCGCGATCAAAGTTTACGCCAACATGCCGAACTTTCTACCGAAAAGCTACAGGCGGACGCCACCCGACATTACGAGGAATGCTATCGCGACTATCTGTTTGCCTGGTGCAACCGTGACAATCTGGCTCTACATTACGGTTATTGGGACGAGACCAAACCGTATAATCAACATCAGGCTTTATTGAATAAAAACCAGGTGCTTTACGACAAAGCGGAGATTCGACCGAATGACAAGATATTGGACGCCGGCTGCGGGATCGGCGGCAGCACGATCTGGATGGCCAAACAACACGGCAACCAAGCCACCGGCATTACAATCAGCCCCAAACAAGCCGATTATGCCCGGCAACACGCCTGTCGCCACGGTGTAGCCGAACTGGTGAATTTTGAAGTCGCCGATTTTTGCAAAACAGCTTTCGACGATGAAAGTTTCGATGTAGTCTGGGCCCTGGAAAGCTCCTGCCATGCCTTAAACAAAGGCGATTTTCTACTGGAAGCTTTCCGCGTGTTGAAACCCGGCGGGCGCATTGTCATCTGCGACGGATTTTTGTTGCAGCGCCAATTTACCGAACATCAATGGCAAGCCGTGGTTACTTGCCTGAATGGCTGGGCCGTACCGAACTTGTGTTCGCGCGACGAGATGCAAAATTTATTGGCGCAACAAGGCTTTGACACGGTAAATTGCCACGATATCACGCCGCAAACGCAAGCCTCGGTGGAGTACATGTACAAAGTGGCCAAACGCCTTAAACCGGTACAAACCATCAGCCAATGGCTGGGACTGCGGACCAGAGCTCAAACCGCTAATTACCTGGTCGGCTTGGCCCAACACCAACTGTTCAACGAAAAAATGACCGAATACCTAATCTTCACGGCACAAAAGCCGGTTTGAGATTTGCGCGCAAGGCGCCAATCAGACGGTCAAGCCGGATCCCAGCCATTTATTTCCGGTTTAATCGCTGAACCTCCGCCCGGCCGCCGGCACGAAATTGCACCGGGATGAGTTTGTTGACGCAGCACATTCGAAATTTACGCGAAGTGATCAGCATGGTGAAACTCGCTCGCCCTTTAACAGGTTTTAGCCCATGCCGGGCACACTAGCGGCGATTAGCTTGCGTAAGCGGGGCGGGCTTTATCTTGCCAGTCAATCTTAAATTACGGCATTTCACACAATCAATATAGAAACCGCGAGTTTTCCCATATTCCTAAACCCCTAATAGCTCCTTAAGACATGAATTTGGTAAAGCATTAATTGGCATGGTAACTGCATTTGTTAGCTTGCTCGGTAAACGCAAAATCTTAGCATAGCCCAAGATAGTCACTAATCCTTTCAGGACAAAATCGAAAAAGTGTAGTTGGCACCTGACCCGGGAAATACCCTACCGGCTATTACAAACCCAGGATTAACTTAATCGAGGTAAATGGAATGAAAAATGCCAAACTTACCCGTGCGATCGCCAAGACGTTAGCGGGTGGCGTACTTTACTTAGGCGCAGTATCTTCCGCATCGGCGCTTGTTATGTACAACACGATGAACGCGGGTACGGCCCCTGGAACCGGAGGCTCGGACGGCTGGTCCGAAGACGGCCTCTGGGTTGGAACCGATGGTTGGTGTCCGACTTGCGGCCAAGGTTCATCACCCGGCGGAGGTGTGACACCGTTCGGTACTATATCCCCCGTAACCAACTGGGCAGTGCAGTTTAGTTCGCTTGGCGAAGCACAGGTGGTGTCATCGCAAAACGCCTATGATCTATACGGCATCTACGCGGACGTCGATACGGCCAAAGGCGCATGGAATGACGCCGGGCCGAATGGACCCGCTGATTCGGGCGGTTCCCAGGGCTGGGCGCACAATACGGATGTTGGCTTGTTCAAATCAGACCTAACACAACAAGTGACGCTCACAGCCGCATCGCTTCATGCTAGCAGCGGTGGCTGGAATAATTTCGGCATATCGGTGTTTACTGGTATGGACGCCGGTACTTACGACCATCATAGCGGCTGGAATATTAATTATCGTCCGGCCAGCAACGACAACCCCAATCTTGCGCCGGCCATGCAAAATAATCCTTCTTTTTCGACCGGCTTGACGTTCCTGACTTACACGGATAACAGCACCGTTACCTTCACTGCGCAAGCGGGCCAGATTTATTCGATCTTACTTGGGGGATACTCCGGCGCAGGCAACTTTGGACCGCACGATAGTTATTCGCTGGACATCAACTCATCGCCGGTGCCTGTTCCGGCAGCCATCTGGTTGTTTGGCGGTGGGCTAGCTAGCATTGCCGGCGTAATCCGGCGCAAACGTGCGTTACCCGTTTAACATTCGGCCAAAAACAACTTCCACTCAGGCTTCCCGCGCTCCGCGTCACTGCGATTAACTTAAACCCTAACCCCATCAAAAACAATGCTTATTTTGGCGCTGGTGACAGCCGAGCAATGCGCAAGTGGGGGTATTTTTTTCCCGGGCGCGCTGCGCTGATGGCGGCAGGCGTCGATAGTCGGCATTTGATTGAAGATCCCACTTCCCCCCGGCGCTAAAGATGAAGCGAGGTATGGTCAATAGACTAGGATGTACGGCTCGATCCGGCTAACCATGGAGGAATGGCGCTATAAAAAACGTGCCACACGGATTTATCCGCTATTGCTCATTTTTGCACGATTCCTTACGGTCATCCTTTTGCTCGCAGCTAGCCGAACAAGTTTTGATTCGTATCAGTTGTAAGTCGTTTTTTTGCCTGCTGAAAGCTTAACCCGGAAATACCGCTTTTCTGCATGGATTGCCTTAAGGAATAAGCCAGTGCCGAGGCTAGAAGGCGGGGGTAATAAGACAGCGACTCCAGGTATACTGGCAATACATCGTCAAGTTTTTCCGCCTGTTGCATTTTTTCTTCAAGTCGCGAGCGCTGGCGCGCAATCTCCAGAATAAAAGCCCGGTCATTGCTACAATCGCGGGATAATTCCAATGTCCAGGTTAAATCTGTTTGCAGTTCACAAGCACCGATAAAGCGCCCGTATTGCGTCGGCGTCCACTGTTCAGGTGCGATTAAAGAGAGTCGGTATTGATTATTTTTTAAATAGAGCCAATAGGTT
Organism: Methylomonas sp. MgM2; assembly: GCF_054172045.1. Taxonomy (NCBI): domain Bacteria; kingdom Pseudomonadati; phylum Pseudomonadota; class Gammaproteobacteria; order Methylococcales; family Methylococcaceae; genus Methylomonas; species Methylomonas sp. MgM2. Next base: position 232,662 of record NZ_JBSYXO010000004.1, read on the forward strand.
TGCTTTAATTTCGGCTTAAAGCGAATTTGACTGTTCAAAATAAACAGCGAAGTAAATAATTCACCGCTAATCTGCCGAATGTTTTTAGCCGGAGCATGCAACTGTGTTTTAGCTTGTTGCAAGCTATCCAACACCGCTACAAGCCCTTTACCCTGCGGATTTACAGGTTTAATCGTTAAAGTCATAATTTGAAACACCCGTTTACATCCGGAAAAACCCTTGCGACCCAATCGGCCGCGAAACTGAATTATAAAATGGGCGAATTTTCCTCTAATGACAAAAAGGAAATCACCGTTCGTTAAAAACACCTCTTGCACATTTAGTTACTATCTGTAGCGGCTTGCAATCGAAAACGCCCAAACCAGCAATCAGCACATTTTTCGACCTGAATTAAATGCAACTGACGGGCGTTCAAACCGGCATTACTTTGCAATTATTCGTGCCGACCTGCAATCATCCACCGCATACTGAATACCGGACGGTGGTGGAGTAAATTCCGGGAAGAACTTGATGATCCGGAATAGTCATTGTCCGGCCTTGGTGAACTAGCGAAACATCCGCATATTTTCGGTTAACAATACCCTTTCATCATTAACGCTCTACCAGGACGAGCAGGAGCATTTGAACAGAACTTACGGTTTCAACAAAATCCGGCTATGCAATACTTCTCTAAAGCGGCCGCTGGAAATTGGTTTCGAATAGGCTGGCCATCAGGTTACGACCCGTTGCGGTCTATCGCCTAACGTGATTCAATGGCGGCAAATGGATCATTACCAGTCATAATCTACTAATACCGATGATATACAGAAGGGAAAATTCTCAGCTAATCAACAAATTAGCATATCAAAAGTCATTTTTAGGTAGATATACTGTTAACAGCTTAATAACTTGTTATGTGTTACTCAAAAGGAACGTAAATGGCAAAAATTAAAGTACATGCGGGAGATTTCTTAAAGGTAGATGGCCAATACAGTTTTGGCTCATTGACACTCAAGACAGAAGCTCATAATTTTCTTGGCGAGACAATCCCTATTACAGAATTAGAAACGGTGGAAATTGCAACTGAAGAGAGCGTCAAGAAACTTAGCGGCACAATAGGTTGGGGTGCGGCAGGAGCTGTAATATTAGGTCCTGTTGGATTATTAGCGGGATTACTTTTAGGTGGAAAAAAGAAAGAAGTTACTTTTGTAGCGAAATTTAAAGATGGAAGAAAATTGCTTGCGTCTACTGATAGTAAAACGTTTACGAAATTACAAGCAGCCGTATTTTAAACAACCACATAACTAACGGGGCAACTTGACGTTAGGCTTCTATAGGAGATACAAATGAAACATCTTGTGAAAGCTGTTATTGCGTTCATATTATTTAATTCATTAGCGATTGCGGCTTCATCAAGCGATACAGACAAGCTCACATCATATGCTGTAATTTTAGGCCGAGCCGCAGCTTGTGGTATTGATACAACAGATGCGTCTAGTCGGGTTGGAGGCTGGATGGATAGGGTTTTTCCGCCAGGATCTCAAGACCAAATAATATTCCTTCCAATATTTATGGAAGGCATGCGGTACCATGCACAACAGCAGGCATCAGGAAATAGTCCTGATAGTTGCTCTGCTGTCCGCCGCGCGTTTGACGGCATGCCTTGGCCCTAACGTGAAACACGCCAGCCTAACAACCACATTAACACAGCCCTTCGCCGCGATGCGGCTCAGTCGGGTTATGTGGAGCGTTATGAATTGACCGGAGAGTGTCGGCTTCCGGCGGGAAAGATTGCTAGCCATCCCTGGCTAGCAATCGCGCCTACACCGCCACGTGA
>NZ_JBSYXO010000050.1:0-21316 GCF_054172045.1 Methylomonas sp. MgM2
GGCTAGCAGACCACCCGGCGCTTCAAAAAATGGCGTCGAAACCGAAGGTATGGCGGCAAATTTCAACAGCCTGTTAATGATTGTTTAGATAGGCAAATCTCACTGATCCGAGATGCCGATAACAATCTTCGCTTACTTCTTGGCAATGATGAATTTTTAAATCGTGATAGAAAAAATTTATCTTTAAGTAATGGTGAACAGAATTTTTTATCACTTGCATTTGAGCTATTGAAAGCACAAAAAGTATCGCAAGAAATCATCGTGCTTGATGACCCAATTTCAAGTTTTGACTCTATTTATAAAAACAAAATTGCATACGCAATTCTAAAGCTTCTTGCAGATAAAAGGAGTATTATTTTAACGCACAATACTGATCTAATAAAATTATTAGAGCATCAGATGCAAAAGTGCTTTAAATTATACTACCTTAATAATACCCCAGATGAAGAAAATGGATTTATATTCGTTAACTCAAATGAGGCTGAAATTCTTTTGTATATACCAAGGTTTCTTGAATTATTACGCGGGCCAATTAAATCAGAAATAGTGGATGAGCTAACATTTTTAGTTTCAATTACACCATTTCTTCGTGGTTGCGCCCAAATATTCAACATGACGAACGAAAAAGATGCGCTGACAAAAGTTATGCATGGTTATCAAACAGAGAAAGTAAATCTCAGTGAGCTATATAAAAGAGTTATTGGCGAAGGCGTAATTGAAACTGAGCATGAAGTATCGGCAGAAGATATTTCTAATCTTTCATGCGCTAATCCGATCGCTATTAAAAAGGACAATTATCCATTACTCCATAAGACGCTCACCCATACTTATACGTATTTATTTCTTCGGCTTAATACTGAAAAAACATTGGTATCAAAGTTTAGTATTAACACAAATAAATTCGATATGCTTAGCAATATAATTACTAAGGCATTTCAAGGTAACGATGAGACATCAGTAAACAACCGAGTGTTCTTTCTTTCTAGAAAAACGTTATTGAATGAATTCAATCACTTTGAAATGGATATGAATATATTTCAGCCCGCAATTGATATAACCAATCAGTCGCTTGCTAAGGAAAAAGAACAAATATTGACAAAATTATCAGAACTTTAAACTAACCCATGGAAATACGCGCTATTTTTTAAAACTGGGCGCCATCAGAATTTAATTATTCTAAATAAATGCAAATGAAATTTTGCAATAAATTAATTTTTTTGATAGGAACCTAGCTGCTAATAAGGTTTATAAGGAATTCCACAAAAATCGAGTCCGACCAATGTATTATGTTATTTCAGTCTCGAATTCAAATCTTTATTTTGTACAGATCATCAATCAAAGCAACTTTTCACTGGTTTTATGAAGACAGACCTGCCAACGTTCACGAAAATTGACAATATATAACTGGTGTCTATACGAAACAAACTTCTGGCCTATTTCCATATCTATTATTTTTTGGTTACCAATATAAATACAACCCAGAGATGAACATATTGACGATCAGTGACAGCAATATTAAACACAAGCTTTACTCATTATGAATCCTGATTTTTCTGAATTCTCATACGGATATGCGGTTACTGAAGAGCTTGTCGCATCATTAAAGGCGTCGGTAGTCGCAGCACCAGTGTTTCCATCACTTTATGAAGAGGGAAAAGATGGGGGCGGCTATGACCTAAAGATTCCACTTGAAGGAAAGCCAATCTTTCTTCAATTCAAACTAAGCGACTATTTGGAACGAACCAATTCTAAAGAACATCGCGATGGCGTATTGACCGTACCCTACTATCGGATGCATCTGCGTCCGACAAAGCACTCTGATCAACACAATCTACTGCTTGATCTTGAAACATTAGGCGAATCTGTATTTTATATAGCCCCAGAATTTCATCTGCCGTCCGAGTTGAATAGCTTTTATCTGCTTAACCAAGTAGTAGAAAATTCCGCAGCGTTCTCTCCGAAAGATATTGGGCCATTGCCTGATGATGATGAACATTACGTAGTCTTTCAAAGAGGATCAACAATCGGATTTAGGTGCTCAAATGAGCCCGTCAAAATAAAAAAGACACCTCTTAAAGATGGGATAATTCATCTACTCAAAAAAAGAGATATCCAAACTCGACAATTTGACGACGATGGATTACGAACGATCATCGATAGAATGCTGAATGTACTGAGTAATGGCGATGAGCGGCTAAAGCGCCGTAAGAAGTCGGTAGATATTGAGGGTTTAATTCGCATCACATCTAATCGTCCCTCTATTGCATCAATTCGCTACATAGCTAGAACTTTTTTTGATGCCGAGCTGCTTATTTTTCCATCACAGATCACGTAACTCTTCCAGACCATAACAATAGTAACGCAGTCACATCTAAAACTGTGGAACGTATAGGCACGATCTGAACCCGATTGAAAATGTGTATGCCAAGCCCCAAAAGCGCTTCTGCGCAAAGTTGCCGAAGGCTTTGTATTCAAACATGTTGGGTATGTATCCAGTTAAGCGATAACTGCCCTGGTTCGGAATAAAATTTAAATTTCCGCTAAAATTCTTGGTCTAAGAATTTGCCGATGGCTGCAAGCGCAGGAAGCAGAGTAGTATCCACATACTCGGCACCAGTTGAATCAATGGACTTTTGCTTGCTCTTGTTTGCGGCGATTGCCTCATGACCATTGCCAGCTAGTAACTCATCCAGCATGGGTTGGTAGCCGGGTTGCCAGGCATCGAGTCCTTCAAACGAGTGACGTAGCGATTTTATAATCTGCATGCCCGAATAGTCTAAATCACCCCAGAACCAAACAGGCAGTTTCTCTGAATCATGGATTAGCCAGTCACAAAAACGTTGGCAATCTTGATGTGCCAAATGCCCATGGGCCGCGAAATACACCGATACGCCAGAAATCGTGCGCAAGCGCTTTGCGCTGCCTTTAAAACCAGAGGCAAAGACGATAGCCAACCCGTCAAAACGGGTGGTTGTGTCGCGACTGGCTTTTTCAAAGGTCGCTAGATTCTCGATGAACAATACGCCGCTAAAGGGTGTTGTGGACAAATAAACCTGTAATTGAATCGGCGACTCTGGAAACGGACATTCATCTAAATTCAGCAAAGTGGCGATCATAGCTTGCCGATTATCCAACACCTTGGACTGCCCCCAGAATAGGCGGGCCGAGACTTCGCGTAACAGTAAAGGCTCATCGATTAAGTTGGGTAGCAGATTGAGCCGCTCGACGATGTCTGTTGCCGTTTTGCCTGTGATTTCCAGTTTCTGTCCCGCAACTTGCTCTCGAATGGTTTCATCCACATTCAATTTTGAATACACAGCATCACGCCATAGCTGGGCCGAGCTTTTAACCGGTTGCGGGCGCTCGGTGACTTGGCGTAACAACGCCGGATCAACGATCTCAATACGCGGATTTAATTCGTATTGCGCTTTGCCGGGTTGGGTCTTGTCGGTTTTGATCGCCAGCCAGCCCCATTGCTGCATTTGCATTAAGTATGACCAATAAGCCTCTTTGTCGGCTTCGAACTCGGCATCAAACAATGCGGGCAAAATTTTGCGATCGAGTTTCACTGGGCGCAACGGTTTGTCGTCGGCTCTATCGAGTTTATCGACCAGGCGATGTAGCAGGGTTTGAACGTCTGACTGATTCAGCCAGTGTGGTCTATTCATGCGTTCGATTGTTCATCGGCCTCAAACGCCAACATAGTTTGCTGGCGAACCTGCTGACGTCGCAATGCCCACAATTCACGTAGTTTGTCGGGGTTGAGGTCACGCTCGTCCGCTTCCGAAATAAAATCCACCTCACCGTTGCCTTCAGCCTCAGTGCGGGTGAAACTCCATTCCTTGGTAAATTCCGTTTTGATCGCACCAGCATGTTTGGTGGGCATCGCACAGATCAATTGCATGTCCAGACTGTCGCGGATAAAACGGATGACATCATGGGCGCGGCGTTCGTCCATTTTGGCAAATGATTCGTCGTTGACCAGTAATTTCAGATTCATACCCTTATCGAAATGCTTGAGGCGATTGGTGACGACAGCTGCGCGAATGATGTAAGCCGGTGTTTCCAGCTGACCGCCGGAACCCGTACCCCATTCAGATAATGCCACGCGCGAACCGCTGTCCGAGTCTTTCCAGATTTCATAACGGCGGTAATTGCGATAATCAGCGACCCGCTGCAACTCCTTCAAGGCTTGCTCCTGATCATCGGCCAGCAATAGTCCGACCAATCGATCACGGATTAGGCACTGTTCTTGACTGAGTTCCTGATTGTCGAACAAATCCCCGGCATCCTGCGATTCCGACAAATCGTAGGCCGCGCAGAAGAAGTCGTAATACTCCTTGAATTCGGGCACCCACACCGACCAGTCCAGCTTGAACTGATCGGTACCGAATTTCAGTCTGCCGAGCTCGGTGTTGAGGATTTTCAGGGTTTTGACCCCTTGATCGACGCTATTCCTGATCTCATAGCAAAATTGCTTGGTGAACACGTCTTTGAAGGACGATTCGGCGGTGCGCAATTTATCCAGATTTTTGACGAAGCCAATCTCGCGCTGCTCCTGCAATTGCTGACGCAAGCCTTCCAATAATTGAATGAGCTGGCGATATTGCGCCGCAAAGTCACTGTCACGCATCTGATGATCGTGCGGTAAATGCAGTTGCTCATGACCACGTGCATGCAAGTTGTAATCGCCGATGCCTTCATGAATGCGACCATAGGCTGCCGTGGCCTCAATCAGTTGTGTGCGGTGTTTATCCTGCAATTCATGATTGGATAAAGCACTCACCATCAGTTCATCCACCTGTTGTTGGATGTTGGTTAACGATAGTGCTTGGTTGACCATGCTCAGCCATTGAATCAGTTGTAAATCATCTTCAATTTTCTGCTGTTTGGCGGCTAGACCACGCTGCAAAAGGCTCAGGGTGTTGTGTTGCTGCTCCTTGTCATGCAAGAATTTTCCGGCTTTCAGCGTGTGCTGTTGCACCTGTTGTTCCAAGGCGGACATTTGTTGATCTAGCGTATCTTTCTCGGCTTCCAGCAGTTGCACTTCCGTTAAATCCAGACGTGCCATATCGGCCTGTGCTGCCTCGTGATCGTGTAAAGCCTGCTCTAGCTTGGCAGCCTCGCTAAAGCTGGGGGGCTGTAAATTCACTAACAAGCCTAGTAAGGCGTTGAGCTGTGTACCTTCAGTTTTTAAGGTTTGTAACTCCTGCTCGGCCCTGATGTAGTCTTCCATGGCCTTCTGCCGGGCCTGAAACTGCGCTTCTTTACCAAAGACTAAATTGTCGGTTTCAGAGGTAAACATGGTGCGAGAGCCAGAGGCATTGCCATCCCTCATCAATCCCCGTGGGGTATAGCGTAATTGTTCAACCGTATCGACTTTAACTACCGGACCGAATTGATCCACCAAATAGGCATAGGCAATGGGATGCTCGGTATGCAGCTCATGCACAATCGAGTCTTTTGATAACAACTCCGGCTTGGCTTTTTGTTTACATAAAGCTCCTTGAACAATTTTGGCATTCAGATGCTTTTGCTTGACGAACTCGATACTGCGCGCTTCCCAGGCTTCATCGACCACAAAGTTGAAGCGGGCTCCGGCCAGATAGCCTTCAATCGCCGGTTGCCATTGCTGACCTTTGGGCTCGATCAAGTCACACAATACTTGCGCACGCGCAGCGGGTAGCTCAGTGCGAAAGGCCTTCAGCGCACGGGCGATGTGATGAGGATAATCCGCGCCACCTTCGGCAAGGTTGGCTTTGCGATCGGCCAATTGTCGTTCTTGCGTTTTGGCTTTTTCCTGGCGACTCTGTAACTGCCCCAGTTGACTATGCACTGCGGCTTGAAAGCTGTTTTGGGTACCGGCCAGCACTTGATGCAGTTGTTGGAACCGTGCTTCCATGCCGTCCAATGTCCGCACCACCTGCAACAGTAGATGCGCGTCGGCTAGTGGTTGCTGACAAAGCTGTGTCACTTGTTGTGTCAGTTCATTTAACGGTGCTTGCTCAATCGCTGCCAGCATATCTGCCAGGGTTCGTGCGGCCTCGGCTAATTCTCGCTTGGTAGGCGGAAACGCCATGCCAATAATGCTCAAAGCCGTGCTGTGCAATCCGTGTTTAGACTCTGAACGGCGGCATTGGCTTGGGCCAATACAGCGCTAAGCCGGTCTTCAATGTGCCGTTTTTGATTGGATGCCTCAATGCCGCTTAAACGTGCGGCCAATCGTACTTGACTATCGTATAGGCTTTTTTTGTCACGGTTTAAACCCTCAATCTGGGTCTGTGCGCTGTGAATGTTTTTTTCCAGTTCGACGATAGCCCTTGTTGTCTGATCGATCTGCCCCTGGTCATGTAGCAAATCACGCTGCGACAAAGCCAGTTGATACTGCAAGGCAGATTCATACGCCGTATTAGCCTGATCGATCAGCTTTTCCACCCGTTCCAGACGCAGTACATTGTCCTTCAGACGATCACCTTCCTGGCGAAGATTATGGACCTGTCGCATCAGCTCACTGATTTGTCCAATACGTTGTGGCAATTGCTGGGTATCGTTTTCCAGAATCTGAGTTTTGACCAACTCGTCGACGCTGCCAATGGGTTTATGGGCAATCGATTGGCTCCATGCTTTAGCGGCCAGTTCGGCTTCCTGAAACGATACATTGCGCTGACCGCGAAACCGGCCATACAACTGACATAGGTATTCGCGCTTGGCATCACGTAAATTCAACACCTGCGGATACTTGGCTTTCAAATGGTTTTCGATTTTCTCCACCTCAACCACACAGAGCTGCTCGCCACCGTCCATGCTGACCAAATCCGGTAAGCTTAATACCGCATCGTCAATGAGCAGCAAGGCCAAACGTTCTTGCACCGCCTGACGACGTTCGCCCGAACCATCGACCCGCGCCGCCGCCGCAATCAAGGCGGTAAATGGCTTACCCTCTTCACCGGCATCCGGCTTGAACACGCCAGCCACATAGCCATGAGCGCCGTTGGGACGGGCAAACAGATTGTCTTCGGCTCCGACGATGTACGACCAAAGCGTGCGCTTGCTCTTGCTGCTGCGCGAGGTTTGCGTGGTTTCGTCTTGGCCGGGATTGTAGCTGTAAATATTTTGGTGGGCGGCGGTCATCACCGTTTGCAAGGCATCCAGCAAGGTGGATTTGCCGGAGCCAGTAGGGCCTGTCAACAAGGTCATATTACCCATCGGATATTCATCGCTGCGCAATGAACCCCAGTTAACCAAAATTAATTTATCTAGCTTCATGCCTGCTCTCCGCTGCCATCCGGCTCACTGGTAACTTCAATCTGCCCTTCGGCTTCCAGAGCGGCTGCCAGCACATCCTCACTGATAATACCCAGTATGGTCGGCCTAATGGCGATCAGGGCATCTTCATCGTGCATCGAGAACAAGGCGTTATACTGAATCAAACGGTGGCGTTTCAAGTCTTTTAGCAAGCGCTCGCGGTCGCCCAAATTGTCGGGCAATGTCCGTTTGATCTGAGTTTGCAAAGTGGTGGCCAACTCGTCAAAACGAATCAGAATCTCACCCGCATCGCTGAGGCGGCTACCACCTTCCACTAAACCCTGCTGATATAAAAACCGTAAAGCCAACGCCGCTGCGACAAAATCCGCCGATAACCGCGCACGTAACGATGCCACGACATCAACATCGTCTTCGACCATGCCGGGAATTTGCGCACCAGGCGCGTACAACCGGAAAAACTCGTTTTGCAGATCGTGGATTAACCGAAAACCGGCAAGCGCAAAGTATTCAACCAATAGGTTTTCGATGCGGCAGGCATCGTCGTAACAGCGCTGTTCCACGCCGTCTTCGTCGCGCACAATAATGCCCCAGGCAAACAAACGGGCAACGATTTCTTGAAAACGTTGCAGCTTTAGGTTTTCCGGCTGCAAACGGTCAAGCAGGCTTTGAGTCAGGGTCATGGTTCAGTTGGATTTGGTAGTCACTACCGGTGTAGTAAGGAGTTTGCAGTTGGCTGGGCAATTGCGTTGCAGTGAGATTTTCATCGCGGGCAGCACGCACTGCTTCCACCATTTGCATGTTTTGTAATAAATCGGTGACGGTTTCAACCGGCAGACTGGACAAGCGAATGGGCCGTTGCCGCAACCGCAATTCACCGCGTATGAAATTCACCACATCCTGATTGGACAAGGTAAACGCCGCTGCTTCAGCGCGTTGTATGGCCGCATTCAATCGTGCATCACGACTGATTTTGGGTAATGCAGTCACAGTCAAGGCCTTGCGGCGCTGCGAGGCGCTGCGTAATTTAAAAGCAGATGGGTCTAATAAGCGCACTTCGCTGGCGGCAATAGAAGCGCCCAAGGTCTGCAAAAATTGCGTCTGATAATCACCTTCCAGAGCCGCCACTTGGGCAATTGTCCGACTGAAACCTTGCCGACTTTGTCCGCCTTGGAGCATCAAGGCTTGCTGCACAATACTGGCGGCACGACGCATGTAGATATTCATGGCCTTGATCAGTTCAGGATGTTTGCCGGTACAGGCGACTTCTACCCGGTCTTCAATTCGATCCAGTAGCCAATCAAAAATACTGTTATCACCGCGTTCGGCATCGGCCCAACTCGCAATATCCTGTAACTGATTTTCAAGAGCCTGGAATTTGCTGCTCTCCAAATTACGCAAGCGGCTTAAGTTATCGAGGATGGCCTGACGATGGCGATCTACGTTGTCAGCAGTTAGCTGCTTTTTGAACTCTTTTTCAAAGCGATCCAGAAACTCGATGAATTCGTCCCAGGGGGTATTGGATGCTTCGCTCATCAAACGACGCACCAACTCCTGAAAATAATCCACGCCTTCCGATAAGTCGCTGATGATTTTTTCAGCGTAGTCATAGGCGTCGATCAAATCGTAAGCGTCGATATTTTTACGGGCGGCTTCCAGCGCATTGCGGCAACTGCGCACATTGCGTTGACGACTACGAGCGCGCATACGATCCAGTGACCACAACGCTTCGGCAAAGAGTTTGCCCGCGCGACTGAAGCGATAAGCCGTGACCAATCCAGAACGGTCACCAAAGGTTTCCAACCAGCCGTCTTTCAATAAGGTACGAATCAGCACCGTGATTAGCTGCTGATCGTCAGCGCAATCTAACGCAGATAGCTCGTCACCATCCTGAATACAGTCAACCGCCAAATCATTCATCAAGCCTTGCACAGAAGCACTCAGCAAATCCTTTAAAGCATCGCGCGTCAGGTTTTGTGAATAATCCGCACTAGGGCCGTGCAAGCGCTCGTACAGTACACGCAAACAGGCGACCACCAACTCTCGGCGTTTGCCGGTTAGGGGACGAAAAAAGTGTTGCCGTTCAGACTCAAAGAACACTGGGATTTATAAAAGACTCAGGGAAAACACTAATTCTATAGTGGGTAGTTGTGAAGCTAAAAATATTCTGCATTAGTAAATGCAGTAAACTGAATTTCATTCAAGATCAGCCCAGCCGCACACAGATTTTTATACAGTGAGAGAATCACTGAATGGCTTGCTATTGAAGACTCTGAAATTCAGCGCATGAACATTGAAAAATAGGTCTTCGTTAATCTGTTGGCTCGGATATTCAGTTTTACCGAATCAAGATTCGACTCTGGATTTAACCAATTCAACTGAATGGTCAATTTGGTTTTTAACCTTCTCAATCATCTGCAATTCTTCTTGGTTCGAAATCATCTCCTTTAATTCTGCCGCAACATTGGGCAATGCCGACTCGATCCTATCAATCATTTCAGCCATCAATTTTTCGATAAATCTGGGTTTGACGGCAACATCCTCGGCAAATCGTTGCCAATGGCGAGCCATCAACCATTTGGGCCGATTTTCTCCGCCTATCTTAAACGCCAACTTCTGGCTTAGTTGGGGATAAACCGCCGTGCAGACCAAATCATAGAACGGCGCCAACTGTGTCCGCTTGCCTTGAATCATTAACGACAGGTTTTTTGCATGACCATCCATGTTGCCGACCAGCACATTGAAAATCACCCACTCGATCAGTCGCTTTTTATCCAGCGCCGGTTGACTACTTCGGCTCAGCACTGCTTCGAAGCAGGCTTTGAGCGAAGGTCCGCCTTCGGCTTCGTATTTTTTGCCGGATGGGATACCTAAAATCTGGCAAAGGTCGTTTTGGTGCAAACGCTGCAAGCGCCCATCAGCATCGATGGTTCGATCATAACGGGCGATAATCGCCGCCGTTAATTCCGGTGCGTAGCGAGCCTTTGCGACCTTCATGCCAATCCGTTCCGCCAAGACCATCACCAAGGCTTCATTGATCGCGGTATGAGGGATATCCTGCCGATGTTGGATAGAAGGCTTGATGATATGACTGGATGGCGCAGCACCAAGCGGAATCAAAAGATTGCCTTGTGCATCGATAAAAACCGTCATCTTGTCCTGAGCGCCGGACAATGACATCCGCGCCTGTTCGCCAGAAATATCCAGCGGAATGCCTCTGGAACGCTCGAACCAGGTTTTGATGGCTTCCGGCGTAACGGGCAAATAATGCGGCTCATCCTTGGGTTCCATGCCATCCGGCAAAATCGAAAAAGCTCCCGCCGTATCGCCGCCAAATCGTTCCAGCAAGCCAAAGATATTGGTCTGGGAAATCTGCGCGGCTTGGCTGATGAAATTCAGTACATCGCCTTCCGGTAGCAGGTTTTCGAAAAAAGCGGTGACCGCGTCGCAACTGAGCGTTTGTTCGGTGAGCGGCAGACTGGGAGAAAGTCCGAAAGCATCGGATTTAGCTAACCAATCAGGTGTGTAGCTGAACTCCAATTCGTACTGTTTGCTTTCCTGTAAATGACCGACCAATTGGTCGCCAGCGAATACGGCCAAGCGTTTCATGATTGCCGATCCATGATCACAACATCCAAGCCCAGCAAATTCAGAATATGCATGACTTTATCGAATTGCACCGTGCCTTTGCCGTTTTCCAGATCGCTGATGAAGCGTGTGCCGGTCTGAGCTAATCCGGCTAAATCCGATTGCGTTAAACCTTGGGCTTTACGTTGGCTGGCAACGATTTGACCTAGCTCCATGGCATTCTGAATATTACCGAGCGGTGGTTTTGGGTTTGTCATGGTATCGTGTTGTCGTTATATTACCGATCAGGAATTTTAAATGATGCACCATCTCTTTGCCAAGTAAACATTACCGATCGGTATTTTCTACCCATGAATAGCCTCGAACAAGAGATCGCTGAGTTAGAGCAAAGGCTCCATGCTTTAGATGCCGAACGCGCGACGGTGGCTCAAGCTTTGGCAACACTTAGGCAACGACGGCAGGAACAAATTGAAAGCTTTGCGCAACGTTTTGCCAACGCAGAGGTAACCCATCAATCCTCTCGCCAAGACAAGATCAAACTGTTTCGCGATTTGTTCAAAGGTCGCGAGGATGTGTATCCCAAGCGTTTCGAAAGCAGTAAAACCGGAAAGACGGGGTATTCGCCGGTGTGCTTAAACGAATGGCATCCGACGCTCTGTCATAAACCGCGTATCAAATGCGGCGATTGCCAATATCGGGCCTATCAGCCTTTAACCGATGCCGTGATTACCAATCATCTGATGGGCGCGGGCAATCCAGCCAAGCCCCATGAAGATTATGTGATTGGCGTTTATCCCTTGTTGCAAGACGAACGTTGCTGGTTTTTGGCGGTGGATTTTGATAAGGCATCCTGGCAACAGGATGTTTTGGCCATCAGCGCGGTTTGTAAAACGGAAAACATTCCCGTCAGTATCGAGCGCTCGCGTTCCGGTAAAGGCGCTCATGTTTGGATATTTTTCAGCACGCCGGTTCCAGCCATCGAAGCCAGAAAATTGGGCTCCTATCTGTTAACACTGAGCATGGATCAATATCCTGATTTGGGATTTGAGTCCTACGATCGGTTATTTCCCAACCAGGACACGATGCCCAAAGGTGGTTTCGGCAATCTGATTGCCTTGCCGTTGCAGAAAAAGGCGCGTGAGCACGGTAACAGCGAATTTGTCGACGAACACTTTATAGCGTATCCCGATCAGTGGGCTTATCTCTCCACCATCAAGCGTATTTCGCCATTCGAGTTACGCTTCTGGCTCGATAAAGCCGAGCAGCAGAACAAAATTCTCGGCGTGAAAATGCCGCTTGAAGAAGACGATAGTCAACCCTGGAATTTGCCACCTTCGCGAAAATTAAAAGAGGCCGCTATCGATGCCAGTTTGCTGCCCAAGCAACTGGACATCGTGCTGGGCAATCAGTTGTTCATCGACAAACAAATGCTACCCACCGCCTTGCAAACTCGGCTGCTAAGACTGGCTGCAATTCAGAATCCTGAATTTTACAAAGCCCAGGCCATGCGTTTATCGACTCATGATAAGCCGAGGATCATTTCCTGCTCCGAACTGTTTTCCCAGCATATTGCTTTGCCGCGCGGCTGTCTGGACGATTTGCTAGCTTTGTTGAAAGAATTGAATATCCAAGCGGTTCTGCGGGATGAACGCTATACAGGGGAACGCTTACCGGATGTTCAATTTCAGGGTGCATTGACCGAGGAACAAATTCCAGCCGCCACTCAATTACTCCAATTCGATACCGGCACCTTGTCGGCGACCACGGCCTTCGGCAAAACCGTGGTAGCTTTGTATGTTCTAGCACAACGCCAAGTCAATACGCTGATCATAGTCCACCGTCGACAACTTCTGGATCAATGGCTGGAACGTATTGCGATGTTTTTGAATATACCGAAAAAACAGGTTGGCAAAATCGGCGGGGGGCGAAATAAGCCTACAGGTGTGATCGATGTCGCCATCATGCAAAGCTTGACCAAAAATCATGAAGTCGATGATTTGGTTGCCAACTACGGACTGGTGATCTTTGATGAATGCCACCACTTATCCGCCAAAAGTTTTGAGAAAGTGGCCAACGCCTGTAAAGCCAAATATGTGTTGGGCTTGTCGGCGACATTGACCCGCAAAGATGGTCATCATCCGATTGTGTTTATGCAGTGCGGTCCAATTCGCTACCAAGTCAGCGCCAAGCAGCAAGCCTTAGCCAGACCGTTTGATCATGTCGTAGTTCAGCGCTTTACGGAATTTCACACACCTGAAACGCAGGAAAACCAAAGTCAAATCGCCATCCATGCGATCTATCAGGCGCTTATGGAAGACGATGCCCGAAATGAGTTGATTTTGGCCGATATTCAACAGGCGCTGGCCGATGGCCGTTCACCAATCGTATTAACCGAGCGAAAAGAGCATGTGACGTTATTGGCTGAACGTATCAGAGCATTTACACCCAACGTGTTTGAAATGCAGGGCGGCATGGGTGCCAAACAGCGAAAGCAATTGTTGTCCGAGATAGGCGCTGTACCCGATGACCAACCTCGCGTCATTGTGGCAACGGGCCGTTACCTCGGTGAAGGTTTTGATGATGCCCGACTGGATGCCTTGTTTCTGGCGATGCCGATTTCCTGGAAAGGCACATTAGCCCAGTATGTTGGGCGACTCCACCGACTACATCACGCCAAAACAGAAGTCAGAATTTATGACTACGTTGATGATCGGGTGCCGATGCTGAACAAAATGAGTGAGCGACGAAAAGTGGGTTACCGCAGTTTGGGTTATAAAATGATCGATAGTTGATTGAAAAATCATCAACGCGCGTGAGCTCAAGCTTCAGAATTAATTGAGAACCAGGTGAACTCAATCTATTGGATAGACTGCATCAGCTTTCGGCAAATAGCTTGGGAAACAGCATGTCGATGGATTGACTGGTAAATCGCAGCGATATTGGGCCTTTGGGGGTCTGAGAATTAACTATGCCATCCTTGACCAAATCGGCCAACACCATACGGGCGCTACGTTCTTTCAAGCCGGTCACTCGCTCCGCTTCACCGCGTGGCATTTCCCCTTGCAACAGAATCCGCTGCAAAATGAAAAAGGCTTCCGGTCGTAAACCTTGTCTTTCGGTGTAAATTTTTAGTCGGTTGGCGAGTTGATCAAACTCGAACAATGAGGTCATGAATTTCGCTTGATCGATACAGACCGACAGGAACCATCTGACAAATTCGGTCAATGCTTTTTGCGACAGATTGCCACGACCATCCAAATCACCTTGCCTCGGACTGTCGGCGTAATCCATCATCTGTTTATATTCTTGCCTGCTGTTCAGACCGCGAGCCAATCCCCTGGAAATAGACCATAACCCGAATGCGCCGATTCCGGCCTTAAGCCCCATGGTGTGACTCATTAATCGGCTGACACGGCCATTACCATCGGGAAACGGGTGGATATAGGCTAAACGGTGATGTGCGGCGGCCATCGCTAAAATTCGGCTGCCTTTGCCCATGGTTTCAAGTCGGTAACGTTGTTCGAAGTGCCGCATGAAATCCGTCACCGTTTCACTGCTGGGTGGCAGGTGGCGACCGACAGCCACATCATGAACGGTTAACGATCTGAATTCGCCTGGCACCATTTTGAAGTCTTGTTGACCTTGCTTGATCACCAGCATCTCAAAACTGGCATCTCTGTAAAACTCGGTATGCAGCCATTGCAAAAAATCGCAAGATGCCGGTTCCGGCAAAGCATTTTGCGTGTGCATCTCGTCGATCAGTTTTTGCACACGAATATGCGCTCTGGCTTCGATCTGTAAATTGCGTCGAGTTTGATCATTATCGAGTTCGTTGGCTAATGCGCGCTCGATATCGCGGGGGATAGTGTTATGGCCTTCAATCAAATTCGAGTAATAGCAATTCATGATTCGCACCATATCGGCCAGGCTGGCTGCGGCATCGGGATGTAATCGGGCACCTAGCTGCTCAGTCAGTGAGGTCAATTCAGCCACCAAGTCGACTACATCCAGTGGTGGATTTTCCAGCAGACAAGGCTCAATGCGATAAGGCGTTTCGGTTGGGGTTGGCATGCCGATCTTTAACTAATCTAATGAATTGTTTTTCATAGACTAATTATACAGATGGATAAAATTATTGCCGATTTTGTTGCCGATACAATAAAACCAGATAATCAGCTGATTTCATTGAAGTTTAATGACATGTTGAAGGAAGAGAGTGCCGGTTTTGTAGGAGAACTGAGGTTGTTGGACATAAATGGCGCGTGATTAGGCGCACAATCATAGTAATGCGGTTTCACGCGTAAAATCGTCGGCGGTATCTTCCAATAGGGTAGCGCCTGCCACAAAAGCCAATCTTAGAAATCCCAATCGCTCAATACCCAGCCATGCGGCAGCCGTACCTGAAGACAACTTACCCTCTTTAAAAAGGTTGATGGCAGCCTGTTTTTTCAAATAGTCTGCAAAGTCTTCGGTATTCATATGAAGACCGAGCAACATCTCTGGCGGACATTCGATAGTGACAGTCTGTTGCATGGATTTATTCAAAAATCGGCTGGGGAGCTATGTGTAATCTTAATGCCTAACAACCGTAGCGGTAAAATGGGAAAAGCTTTCAAACGGCTATAATGGCAGGTACTGTTCGGTTTTGGTTAGCCAATTTTCGAGATAAAACGAGAAAAACCTGTGGTAACTTTTGGGTAACTCCATACGGCACAATGCGGATCAATACGGGTAGCAACAGCAAGATCACGAATTAATTAGTTAAATAAAAACAATAAGTTAAGTTTTTCTTCTGGCACTTTTAATGCGATGGTCGAGCGTTCGAATCGCTCACGACCCACCATCAGTTTGATTGAAAAATCAATGGTTTAAAAGGGATTTTAAGCTTAGGTAGCTGTGTACTAAAACCATCGACTACAGTGATTTTGCTGGTAGTTGTGTTTTAAACCTCTGGCCTGAGGATGCACAGATGCTAAATTTTCATATCATCAAAATTGGTCTCAAAAACGGCGAAACCCGTTATCGTACCATTCTTACCAAATCTGGTAAGGGAATCAAAACAAAAACTTTTCGGCGTAAACAAGATGCCCGTACTTGGGGTACTCGCTCTGTTCTTGAATATCAAGAATACGAAGCAAAAGGCGTTCGTTTGGAAATTTTCATCCCAAACCCGACGAATTTCCTGCTTCAGGACCTCATCACGCTTAGCACGGTTAGATCGCAATTCGGGATTAGCCTGGCGCGCCGCATGCCGATAATACGTCGACGGGGCAATCGGCAATATCTTGCAGATTGGCTCGACCCCGTAAACCTCGCGATGCTCATCAATAAAGGCTTTCATCGTTTGAACGGGCAGTCGAGCTCCGCCTGAGCAAAATAAGCCGACCCCTTGCGCAGAATCTCGTTGGCCTGACGTAATTCTCGGACTTCACGCTCCAATGCTTTGATCCGTTCTGATTCGCTACTGACCGGTTCTTTCGGCATTCCGGTGGCGGTTTGCGATCGCCTAATCCAGCAACGCAAGGTTTCCGCAGTACAGCCAATCTTGGCGGCTATCGATTGAATAGCCGCCCATTCCGATGAATATTCGCTTTGATGCTCATGCACCATGCGTATGGCTCGCTCCCTTATTTCCGGGGAATAGTGTTTTATGGTTTTCTCTTTCATTGCTCCATTCTCTCAAAGGTTGGAGCCTCCGAGAAATCCGGGGCGGTTCATCCCGCCACCCAACCACAGGAACCTCCCGCCTCTGGGGCTGCCGCTGCGCTGCCCCGGCGGGTCCCTCCTGTGGATGGCTGGCGTAAACTAGGCAAAATGGGGCTCAATCAGCTATAGAGCCTTAAGGCCTTGCTTCCCTTATATTTTGCGTTAGAGCCTGAGTGCGGCAAGGATCATTCAAATGAATCGTAAAATTCTCTTCATAAGTAGTGACTCACCCAGTCTTCTTTAACCGTTTTAACATCCCGACAAATAAGAAGGAAGAAATCATTAAGATTGCCGAATTTGGCAAAGGCACTTTGGAGGGATCATCACTATTGCGGTAGGTAGTTACTAGGTTTGTTCCAAATAATCGATCAACCTCAAAATCGAAGGTAATGAGTCCATTACCAAGATCCTTATCAAGACCATCCAAGCTGAGAATTGCGATAAGTTCCTGCAGTTCAACTTGAGTTGTGCCATCGCTCAAACTATCGTAGAGGATTTTTCTAACTTCGAACCAATCCGTAAGATTGTTAATATCGGCGGTAATAGAATCGAGCGGATTAAATAAGTCAAGGTAATCTAAAGCGCTCTCATAGGAGCCAAGTGCCGCGAAATATTGCTGATCAGCGATAGACCAAGATTGATCAATCAAAGCTCCTTGGTAGCGTTCATAGGACATTAGTGAAGAAAACAGCTTATCGAATGCTAATGCACCTGAAATAAGTCCTTCTTTATCAATATCTAACAATAAGCCTTCTTGCTGAAAGACTGATAGTCCTTCGATTTTGTCTATCAAGCTAACTTCATCCTCTGTTTCAACTAACGAATAGTCATTACGAGGAGGATCTTCAGCCAACCTTTCGGTAACATAGGCCAAAGTTGCGTAATAATTTGCATACGTCTGTGCTAAAAAAGAGACGCGCTCTGTCGGAGAGGACTTTCCAACAATAAACGTAGCAGCACTAAGTGCAGTATCGAGTTGATTTGCTAGCAATTCCCGAGCACCATCCCGGTTAGCTCCAGCATCGATGATATTAAGGGTCTCTTGAAGTGCAGGTTCTCTTACAAAATCTCTTACGGAATTAATTAACGAAGGATCATTTAGCGCCCCTCGTTTTATCAGCGTACTGAAATTGAGTAATTTGGAAAGCTTGGCTGCATCGTCAGCCCACTGTTGATATTGATCTGCTCGTTCAGCCTGAGCTAGGTTTGTTTCCAAGCGAGCCTGAGTAAAGCGCTGCGTATATACCACGTCTGCATTAATTAATAGCGCCGGGATGCTTGAAACCCTATTTCTAAATTGATCGACTCCAGTTACAGCTGCATCTGTAACTTCGAATCCGATAGAGAATCGTCTACCCACTGCAGATGAAAAATCAGTAATTACAGGTTTACCTCTAAAATAGAGATCATTACCCCACTCCGTCAAGATTGCTTTGTCAAGTTTATTTAAGCCAGGGAACTCTGGATCATTAGTCACGGCTGGTAGATCGAATGTATCGACACAGGTGCTTATAAAAAAGCTACCACAGCTCCCCTGAGGGCCAGGGGCCTTATATAAGTTCCGTCAATTTTCAATAGTTCAGGACCGAATGCAGGAGTCAGATTACCGTGATTAATTACGGATGCAGAAGTGAAAAGGCGACCACTAACTTCAACACTTTGTGCAAACCCAAAATCGATTGCAAGAGTAACGCTTTTCGGAATAATTGTAATTTCTGGTGCCTCGTAGATGATAGTCTTCGAATCGAGCCCCAAATTTCCACGCGGCGGAACATAAATACTTACATTACTGCCGCCATATACTTAGAAGGAAAGTTTTCTTTGGTGCTAAGAGGAACTACATCCACATAAGGATCAAAAATATCAAATGTCAATGCACTACTATCCGTTGGCGATAATATGAGAGCAGCGACCCAAGACGGAACGATTAACTTATTCAAACTTAAGTTGAACATGACATTTCTCTATCTTTATACAAGTAATTTTCAAATACCTTCCGTTTGAAATCTATCACATTCACAAATTGAGATACAAATCTCCTTTTTAAGCCCCCTGTAATTTATAAAACGTGGGGATTACCCCAGAAATCTATAGTCAAGTCTCGCAACGGAACATCCTTAGCAATACAGATGGGCAAATACATTCTACCGCCGTCATTGGTGATCGAAACACATTGGTTGGCAATTGGCCGGCAGTTCAAGATTAAATAACAATTGTTTTATTAGTTAATCTATCTGCTTTATATTTGCAGTATTAGATTCAGCGGGTGCGGCGACTTTCTTTTACGTCTTCGGAGAGCCAAACTTTAATCAATGATTGATAAGGCATATCGCGTTTATTGGCTTCGATCTTTATGCTATCCAATAAACTCTCAGGTAGCCGCAACGAAATCGTTTTGGTTGAGGGCTTAAGGTTAGGCATCGAAACCACTTGCGCTTGACTCCAATCCAGATAATCGCTGGAATCGTGAGCTTCCCAAAAATCGCGCTCTTCTGATTCGGTTTTAAATGTCAGTATTTTTTTGGCTTTGCTCATAAACAGTTCTCTCTTTTCGGTGCATGTCGCGCGCCGAAATCACACGGATTAGGGTATTCACTGAGCGCAGGGTAAAGGTAATGTGCAAAAGGCGGGCATTATCTGTTTTACCAAGGCCATGAAAACGCGGTTCCTGTTGGCTGTGCTTTTGGTCTTCCAAAATTAGCAACGGTTGGTTAAAAAATACCTGCTCCGCTTCCGATTGGCTGACGCTATGTTTATCAACGCTTTTTCTCGCGTTGCCAGCATCCCACTCAAACCCAGTTATTCGCGCGTAGTCAATCATAGGCGTATATTATCATCATATACTTATTGTGCAACCCGCTCAAAATGCTGTATCGAGAAGAGTCAATTTTTATGTGCGTAAAATGTGCTTTTCCTAAATACACACTCCCGATTTATCAGGCTTTGCTAGGCTCATAATGAATAACAGGCAGAATGTAGCGCATTGATTTAATTGAAGTTAATTTTTACTTTTCGGTCTTTTAATGCGATGGTCGTGCGTTCGAATCGCACACAACCCACCATCAAAACGATATACAAATCAACCAGTTGCTGAGAATTCAGAGCTGGTTTTTTTATGCTTGAAATCTGGCTTGCGTGATTTTTGCGTGACTTGATTTTCGTGGGTCTACGACACATTTCGCGGTTGCGCACAAAGGTTGATATTTTTGCTATTACAAATCCACTTGTGTGGTGTGCGCGGCGAAATATTTGGCGTTAATAATCAATGTTGACGCCGGTTGAAAATTGACCATGTAAGAGGCCGAATTCCGGCAGAAAATTGACCAGGGTTATTAACCTGTCCTGTCCAAAAATTAGACAGGAGCTTAGAAGGAGAAGTGGCCCCATTTGTTTGAACAGTAACGCCGAAAATTAAAGTGAAATCCCTGCCGTTGGTTAGACTGCCTTTTTAACTGTTGGTAGCAAGTCGTTATAAGCCTGATGAGGCTTTTGCCGGTTCAAGTTGGAATGAGGCCGTTTGTGGTTATACCACTCGAAATAATCCAGAATTGAAGCGCGGGCTTGGGTGACGGAATCATAGGCATGCAGATAAACGCGTTCGTATTTGACCGAACGCCATAGCCGTTCAACAAAGACATTATCCCGCCAGGCGCCGCGGCCGTCCATACTGAGCAGATCGACCGGCGGCGAGGAGGGCTCCGTCGGCTTCCCAAACACCTCAATCGCCCGTTCGCTTAGTTGCTTCTTCCAGTCGACAATTTGGTTCTGATGGACTTCGTATTCTTGACTTAACTGAGCCAGGGTTTTGTCACCCGCTAACGCGGCTAGGGCTACCTTGGCTTTGAAGGCGGCTGAATGTTTTCTTCTCGGTCTTTTGGACATCTTCTGCTCCATTTCTTTGTCCTTTCGGACGTTCAAAAGTCGCAGGTTTTTCACTTAACCGGTTGTTCAATTTTTCGGCGCCCCTCTCTACCGATTGTTATCCGTTTCCTTTACACTTATCCACAGCCGGTGACCCCAAAAACCGGCTCCGCCCCTGGTCAAATTTCAACCGGTACGGTTGGTCAATTTTCGCCCGGCGTCAACAATGCGCCATATCGCTTTAAATTTGATCAAGAACGATCCTCAACGAAAAGTCGGCATCAAGGTCAAACGCAAGCGCGCCGGTTGGGATAATGACTATTTGCTGCGATTGTTCGCGGAATTTAAGCGCGATTGCCCTGCTCGAAGCACAAAGCCCTATCCCATGGGTATATCGAAAAGTTGGAAGCCCAATTGCGTGAGGAGGTCCAAGCCTTATTAGCCCAAGCGGCCCAAATCGATCAACAAGAAGCGGGCGACGAGCATGACTTACCCGCCGAAATCGCTCGCCGTGAAGAGCGCTTGCAAGCGCTGGCCGAGGCTAAAACCAAGATTGCCGAATGCGTTAAAGAACGCGATCAACAGGCCCGGAAAGACTATGCCGACAAAGTCGCCCGCCGCGAAGCCCAGCGCGCTGCCGGGCAAAAGCCGCATGGGCAAGAACCCAAAGCGCCGGAAATGGGCCCAAAAGCCAAGGATCAAATCAACCTGGCCGACGAAGAATCTCGCATCATGCCCGGTCACGAAGGTTTCGTGCAGGGGTGCAACGGCCAGGCAGTCGTCGACGTGGATAAGCATACTCATCGTCGCGGCCACGCTCACGCAGGACAGCAACGATAAGCAGCAAGTCGAGTCGATGTTGGACGAAATAGCCAAACCGGAAAACGATTCGGGCAAG
>NZ_JBSYXO010000051.1:0-20840 GCF_054172045.1 Methylomonas sp. MgM2
CGAATTCGATCGAGATCATCGGTGGGGCGGCGAATGCCGGAAGCCGCGAAAACCGCCGCTACATCGGCGGCCTCGAGCGGAAAGTTATGGCGGTATTCAATCGCTGAGTTACGAGATTTTATGTTCAATATATTTCACAGTGATGAATCATAACAAGGGGTGGCATTAATGGAATGTCCGCCGGAAGGCTCTTTTGTAAGTTGGTCGTTGAATACCCTTAAGCAGCCGTTAAGTATTCACCAATCAGATAGTCTGAGGTAATAAAATCTCAAGTTTCCTTTCTGCAGTTTATCTTACACTATAGATCCTGAATGGCGTCAACGTGACGCAGCAATTCACTAATAAAGCATCAATTTTGGCAAACAGTGTGGACTCAGTACCTCCAGAAGACAAGCGACGCTTCGTCATTTTGATGTAAAACGAGCTCAAATTTTGCAAGCGGGAAACGCGATTCGTTTTGTGCAGCGTCCTCTGGAGTTTTGGATATCGTGTGCAAGGAGTAAAGGCCAGTGATCGAACTGAATCAAATAATAACCATTAAATTGCATTCGCTCCAATAAGAAATCATCGGAAAGTATTTTTATCTGCATTCAACTCCATTAGATGGTTTTCCCATTTTAGCAAAGCATTTCTTTTTTCATTTAAATAGTCATATCGATCGTAATGTTTCGAGCTTACGTCATTTAACGCATGGTTTTGTATCCTATCCCTGATACTTTTCTCAATGCCTATTTCTCCCATTCTGGTTTTTACCGTTCTCCTTAAGTCTCTAGGTGTGAAAGTATCGATGCTGCTTATTCGAGTAATAGCGTGCGCTAAAGATGTTTTATGAATTGGTTTTTCTTCGTTATATCTACTTGGAAATAGGTAGTTAGAATTTCCAGAATATGGCCATAATTCATCAAGTAATTTTTTTGCTAACGGAGTAATAGGCAAAACTAACCAGCGTTCGTTTTTCACGCGCTCTGGTGGAGCACTCCAGATCAGAGAATCAAAATCAAATTCATGTTTCAGTGCGCCACAGAGCTCCCAAGAACGACAACCATAAAGGAGTAACAATTTTGTAGCTAAATGGAATTGTTCATGGAGGCTGGTTTCGTTCCAAAGGACTTTGATTTCGGAAAATGATAGCGCTCTTTCTCCTGTTACCTCTGCGCTTGTGTCTTTTGGAATTGCATCGACAGGGTTAATCTGTATTTGAAAGGTAAAATCATTTGATAGATTTTTTGGATCATTATCGTGATAAACCCCTAGCTCAAATGCTCTTCTTAAGTAAGATCGAATTCGATTTGCTTGAACATTCGAGCCACGTGAAATAATTGTGTGAAGAATTTTTCTTATATGGGCTGGCGTTACGTCTTTGGCTTGTAAATCCAAAATGTCTTTACAGTTGTAATGAAGATCTGCCTCGACTTTTTCAAAAGTTCGCTTTCCTGAATCAACCATGTGTTTGATGTAGTAGTCAAACAAATCAGCTACGCTGCCATGTCTTAGCTCGTTGCGGGATTGCGGGTCAACTCCACGATCAATATCCCGCCTCAGTTCACGACATCGATCCCGGGCTTCAGACAAAGAAACAGATGGATACCGTCCCAAGCTCATGAACTTTTGTTTACCCTCTGATCCAGCATATTGGATAAAAAAGGACACACTTCCGGCTGGGGTGACTTTGACACCAAAACCTTTATCGGGCCCTTTTTCATAGAGTCTATATGCCGACGGTTTTGCCTTTAGTCCTTTGATAGATTTGTCAGTAAACATAATATCGTGGTCACTTTGTGGTCACTTGAATTCAGCAACATAAGTTTGCAAATTGAAACAACCATTAACGTTTGATGTGATAAAGTTCAATATAATCGGACATTTAGAAATGTTGTGCAACATGCAGAAATAAGTGTTAGCATGGTCTTAAGCGACTGTTAATCACTAGGTCGGCGGTTCGAGCCCGTCCGGGGGAGCCAAAAAAATCAAGGGCTTAGAGCAAAATCTAAGCCCTTTTTTTATGCCTTATTTTTTTGGGGCAACCTCTGGGCAACTTTAAAGTAAATCACCTATCAGGTTTAATATTCTGGATAACCTGAGCCTAGTATCTTTTCCTTCCGATTGAATGTCTATCAGATACCACCAAGCGGTAGCCGGAAATTCAAAAAATGTTGATGTCAAATAAGGATCAACCTAATACACGGTTTTTTTCATCGGAAAATCCACTCACCGAAATTTACCGTGATCAGTGGTTACTTGTTGTTCACAAACCGGCTGGGTTGCTCGTGCATCGTAGTCCTATCGATCGACATGAAACCGAGTTTGCTCTGCAATATGCGCGGTCAATGAACGATGGCGAACATGTGTACCCGGTGCATCGTCTAGATCGCCCCACCTCTGGGTTATTGGTATTCGCCCGAGATCAGCAAACCGCAAGAACATTGGGTAAAGCGATGATGGCCGGCGAGGTGCATAAGGCCTATCTGGCTATGGTAAGAGGTTGGACGTCGATTGAAGGCATTATTGATCATACTCTAAGGGAAGAGCCTGAAGATAGGCGACTCAAGGACGAGCCTCAGCCAGTGCGTGAGGCTCGCACGCGGTATCAACGCCTGGCGACGACGGAAATTCCGGTGGAAATCGAAGGTCACCTCACTAGCCGTTACAGTTTGGTGGCTTTGTATCCTGAAACTGGTCGTAAACATCAGTTGCGGCGGCACATGAAGCATATCACCCATCCGATCATTGGTGATGCCAATCATGGGCGAGGTCGCCACAATCGCTATTTCGCGGAACGGTTTGGACAAGGACGATTAATGTTGGCGGCTACGGAGATGATTTTCTCGCATCCGATCACCGGTGAAAAACTTCACTTAAAAGCTGAGCCGGAAGCCAGTTTCCTGCAAGTGCTTTCCATCTTTGAAGATAGCTTCAGCAAAATTTTATCTTAGCATCCACAGATACTCATTACTTTAACGAGCCACTTACCGGCTAGCATCATGACAGATACTACTTTGACCGCTGCAGATTACCTCGAAATTCGCCGTCGCGGTGTCTCGCTGAACACCAAGATTTTTAAAAAGCTCACCGACGAAGATATCAAAAACTGCGGTCGCCATCTTGGGATTTGGCGGCAAAAAACCTTGGTCATCGATAACGATGAAGAAATGGACTTGTTTACCGATTATTCCATATACGCTTATCGCCCACATGGTTTCAATATGGCCGAGAAATTTCTGCGCTTATTTCATAAGGAAGCGGGCGATTTCGAACTCGAATTGCTCAGACGTATGCGCTTTGCCCACTATGCTATTTACCAAGTCGAAGAAACGAATGGTGCAGATAGCCTCAAGGTCGTGGATGTGTTTAGCAAGGTGGTGTACAAGATCGTAGACCATCAATTGGCTAAAACCGCTCATCGCGGTTTAATCTTGGCTGGCTATTTGGTCGATTTTGATGACTTTTCGATTCAGTCCGGCGCAACGGTGCGCGTGACGCGGGAGATTCTAGAATCGGATGAAGTGACACGTGTGATTGATCAGATAGACGATACTCAGGTGGGCGCATTCTTGAACAACCCGGCCAATGGAGCTAAATTGGCAAAGGCGGTGATTTCTGCGACATTGAAGCTGGGACAAGCTTCCAATTTCGGCCATAAGCCGCTTTGATCATGGTCTGCAATTTTGCCTATCAGTAGATACGGAACTATCAATTATTAGACTCGGTAAATATCAATCCGTTTTGCTTGAATTCAGCATGAAAAAGAACAAGAAAAACAAGAATCTCTGGCTGAAGGAATCAGAGATTGCAGTCGGTGATTTGTATTTCACCACGGCCAATCAATATCGCGCGGTCCTGGCATTGAAAGGCGATTTTTTAATCTATGCGCCAAGCTCGGAAGGAATGGAACCATTGAGTACAGACTCAAAAATGCCATTCGATAATTCCCCGTGTAAGAAATGCCAAATTGCGACGTTTGCCCAAAAGGAATACCAAGCATTTGAATGGCAGGGTGTTACTGCAATCAACCACCAATTAAATAACACTCAACTCGCCGAAGCCATTGCTCAATGTAATGCGAAGGCCGCTATTGATGGCCTGTTAGCGGAATAAAGGCTATAGCTTTACTGTTTTCGATTTTGACAGAGCAAGTTCGGCCAATAGTAGACATTCGAAACTTTGAGCCAAATGTCGGTAGAGATTCAACGAGCTGTCATTCAACGCCACCATTAACCGGCATTTTGTAGCAGTGTTTTTTTGTGATAGGCTCTTTTAACACAAAAACACTACGTAAAAATGTCCGTGTTGGATGCTTTGGTTAGGCGGGTGTTTACTCATACTTATCATCTAATGGTCCTTCATAAATGTACTGAAGAATAAGATCATCCATGAACTTAAGCATCTCCAGATAAGAATCACACATGTAGTTAATTTTCTCTAACGTCTCGTTTCTCAGTGATTTGTTTTTGAGGCTCAAATAAACCCCTATTTGACTTATGAGCGCAATAATCCTCATGGATTTAGCTACAAAGTGAATGGCCCCATTTCTACCTTCGTAATCGCTGAATACAACACTTGAATGGAATGTCCTATAGTACTCTACAAGACACCCATTAATCTTCTTTTCAGTTTTATATTCTATAAGTTGATGTAAATAAAACTCTTGTACATAAGTGGCTAACGGTTGGTTCGTAACTCCATCTACATTACTTTCAAGATCATTGAATGTGAGTTCTGACATAACACCAAGAAACTCTGAGCATTGCTCCATAAAACCCTTTTTACTAAATATTCTACTACGTGCTTTCGCATATTCTTCAGGGTGCTTAGTATTTAAGCTCTTTAGAGTCTTTTCAAAAACGATCCCAATATTTCCAAATGTAGTTTCGTAAAGAATATCTATTTTTCGCTTTGCTTGAATTTCAGACGCTCTGTAAAAATATGGCCTGTCGAATGAGAGTACGTTTAGAATTGGGCTCTTATAGTCTTCTTCGTTCTTCTCAAAAGATACTACTTTCGCCTTTAGGTAGTCCATTAAAACAGTGTAATCGAGTGGATCATATCCGAAAGTATGAAGCTGAGAAATATCGAAAACATCTCGATTTTCAGGATGGTTCTCCCTGATTAGGATCGTAGGCTTATCAGAAAGAGCAAGACGAAGGCCTAACTCATACATAACATTAGGGTTTGGCTGTTTTCCAGATATGTCCGCTATCAATATATCTGACTCAAAGATATTCAAAATAATTGAGTCGGTTATATTGAACTCATTTGATGATCTACTTACCTCATATAGCTGACCTTCAACATCAATATTCTCTAATGGTTTTTTAATTACATTATTGAAATAACTATCTAGCTGGCTTCTATTTCTAGCAGGAGAAGAAACAAATGGCATAATTACGTATATTTTCTTTTTCAATTTTTCCTCCGTCTCCCTGACAGTCTAACGCCCTTGTGTAGCCGATTGTTATGCTCAAATATTCGATCCATTACACCATATTCACCAAAATACCCATTGCTAATTTAAGTACAACAAACACAAAACCTCCAGTGGCAACCATTGTCACGGCTAGGGCTGCTGTCTCGATACGGGGAGGCGATCCATGATCTTCGACTAATTTAGTACCCCTCGCCGTGACAACTATAGGTGACTCTTCCATCGAAGACGACTGGGTATGTTTTGATAAATAGTGAAGAATCAAGCCCAAGATGAATAGTACACCACAAAAGAAGGAAATCGCTCCCGCGATTTTTATCTCGACAGCAGTGAGACCGAAAGATGATAGAGACTTAGTCCAGAAAGCCGGGGCACCAAAACAGAACACAGGGGAAGCGAATGGAATCGCCTTGAATTCGTTCAAAAACTCCTTTGAATTTCCGAATTTCGTGATGTACGAAAATAAAAGCAGGAATGTGGCTGCGACACCAATGGCGAACCAAACCCAAGAATAGTTGGCGACGTAAGAAGATTGTAGAAACGTTCTCCAACTTCCGCTACCAACTATCAATACCGGTAACGTGATTAATGCTATGGGGATCGAGTATATGAGGATTAGTTTCCATGAGCCTTTGTTATGACGAAGCCAGCCTAACTTCAACGCAAACATGGGTAAAGTCATTAGCACGGAAATACCGGAAACCGTTATAATTTCAGAGGGTAAGAAGACGAAAACGCCTAATAAGAATGGACGTAATATTTCATCCCAATGAGCCAAAATTAGCACATAGTAGGCAGTCACCAACCCTAGGAAGAACAGCGGAGACAAACGAAGCAGTCTAGATATTGGTGCCCCTCGCGCTTGGCTACATGGGACGCATCGCCCATTGTAACGATTCGCAGTCGATACAAGTATACGCGTGCCACATGATGCACACTTAGCTTTTGGCTCAGTCATACTTTCTTGCATCTAGTAATTGAATGGTTTCCATATATCTACTAGAAATGATCTTTGATGGACTAATCCATTGATTTGTTGTGATTTTTTCCTTCTGTATATCATCGAAACCAAGTAGGTATGACTGGTAATGATCTAATTGCCGTCATTGAATCACGTTAGGCGATAGACCGCAACGGGTCGTTTTTTGCCGGCTACCCTTCTTGTTGCTGGAAAACTTATTTTTGCGAAACAAATTTTATTCCAATAACCGCTCCAAAAAACCGAACCGTTTTGCTATATCCACTAAGACATGTTGAGCGTGATTGTCATGCTCAGCCTTTAGTTTGTAAAAAGTTTTCCAATGCATGCCTTTTGGTTTCGATCCATCCGGATTTAATACGCCACGATGCCAGCCTAATTTGTCTCGAATATTATCGGCTCTTCTAGCTGATCGATCACTTCTGGATTCTCTTTGAGACTTGTAGGCTAGGTCGTAACAGTGACGACAAGCAAAAATTCCTGACGGACCAAGATATAGCAAAGCGACTCGGCGTCCACATCCATTAGCCGGACAACGGAACCACGGGCGTTGTCCTCCGTAATTGCAGTTAGTCCAATCAATTTTTACTGAATAGCGTTTGGATTGCCATTCTTCGCCTGAGCGTTGATGGCGGTAATCAAGGACAATATGATCGGCATAACTGTACCCTTGCATAGAACCGATATTTTTTCCATTGGAAGTCCAATTCGTAGTAAACGATATACCTGGTTTCAAACAACCATCTCGATGAATGATCCTAATATCAAGAGCGCGATAGTCATCAGTCGTGTCTTTTCCCGCTTGATACCGTCGTCCGCTACCCATTCCTCCCATAAAATTTATCCTGATTTTGCCGAAATCATTAAGTAAATTACGCGACCGGTATTCGGCAAAAATTGCTGAATACCAGTCATGCCAAGGCTTACAGGCTATTCAGCTCTATTTGTATTAGTTCGATTTCTTAGCTCTTTTAGCTTCAAAAGCATGGCTAAAGTGCGCTCAAATTTACGATCTAGATGGGTTTCATAGCGATTTAGCTTTTCCAATCGGTGTGCTTGCAGTCCTTCACCATAGGTTTGTGCTCTAATTTCGCGCACAAATTGCGCTTCTTTAACCATTCGGTAACAAACCGGTTCAAGCGAATCGCGAATAAAACTCGCCAAGTCATCAGAATTAGCCGAATATTCTTCATCTTCAACGTACTCGTCCCACCAAGCACGGGATTCGGGAATCAATGCCCTACGCGCTTTTTCATAAGCGTTCGCGCCACCCTTACGTAAGATGGACGCGGCTTTTTGAGTGGCAGCAAGATCAATTTCCGCTTCCCTGAGACGCTCGGCAATTTCTTCCGGGCTGGAGGTCAATAAATCTTGCAAATCACAGCCCTCTTTCTTCAACCCCAATTCGAGAGGTACTGCATTGGCTATCGGGTTATCGTGGCTGTTGTTTATCGTGCTTCTTAATCCCCGATTGACAGCGGCATTTTCTGCCAACAATACTCTGCGTTTTCGCCACATAATGGCTGTTAATTCCTCGATTAAATGTAGCTCTGTCATGCCTTCAGGTCGATGTTCTGCCTTTAAGGCATCAAGCAAATCGGAATACTCGCTTTGGTCTTCGTGTGGCAGAACCACTAACTTTGAAAGAATGCCGTGCTTCATCGCGTTGAAACGAACCAAGTCGTAAGACTCTTTGTCAGGTACAGTGACCTCGCGATTCAACAAGTCATGTTGATTGTTGTTCACATTTTCAATAGATTGCATGGGTAATCTCCTATGCGCCGCGACTAGCTTGGGCGTATGCATGAGCAGAGTTAAAAGGAAGACTGACATTTTTTGTAATTGACGCCCTGGAAACCTGCGATTCCTGCAAAACCTGCACTTTCCATTTGACTGAACCGCGATTGGAATCATCTTTGACGAAACGCAAGCTATCGATCACGCGCCCGGCATGCCGCTTCAGCCACCAGCCAAGCCGATTTTTATTGATGCTGCCATCCTTTTCGCCAGCGATGTCTTTAATCACGTCCAAGAACGCCGCCTCATCAAAACTGATTCGTTTCAATGCGTCTCTGATCATGACGGCCTCATTTCCGAATCGGTCATGCCAACTATGTAGCATTTGTCCAAGTTGCTCTCTATCGGGATCATCGAGCATCGATTCAAAGATGCATGCCGCTGGATCGTGTAACCCAAGCCAGAGTAAAGGTTGGCGGCATAGATTTGACCAATCCGAATATGTCGCAATGTTCTTGCACTCCGTCTTGGGGCGATTAGCGCATACCCAGGCACGGATAATCGTCAAAGCTAAAGAGACATAGCGCCCTCGATTTGCTCTAGTCTCTAAAACCGGTTGTTTGCTAAATTCGCGTGCGGCGGGTATTTCGCATGTGGGATCAAGGGTAATGGTGATGGTTCTGCGCGTCATGTCGCGTACAGGGTCGACATTATTACCACTCGACAAAAGCAAAACCCGACTTCCAACTTCCGCCGTCTTGCTCTGACCTAAAATTCGTCCGGAAATAAACTCGCTGGTTAGCATGGTGCATAGCGATTTATGCGGGATAAGATCACTGGTCAAATTATCGAACTCAATGACAGCGGGAGCTGTTAGCAATTCGGCTAAAAGCAGTTTTCGGCATTCCTCGTCATCGGCAGGGAAAGCATGCGGCGTACCACGCTGTGGCGTAGCAAAGGCCGTAAACAATTCGCACAAATAACTTTTGCCGCTGGAAATGCTATGCGCCTTGCAATGGAAGAGTGGTGCCAGTGGAAGTGATGCCCTTATCGTTGCTGTCAGGATGGCCGATAGTGCCGCAGCTAGATCGTTGCGGGATTTGAAGGCAAACTCTTCCAATAGCTCAGATAAAGTCGCTAAAGCCTGCTCCGCATGCGCCCGAGTGGGTACGGCTGGAATATCATACTCGTTGGCATTAAACACGCCGAACATGCCCGTTTCAGGATCATATCCGGCTTTGGTAACCAAGCTACCATCCTGCCTTAAATAGGGTTGTCTGGCTATTCCATTCAACACCGGCAAATGTGGATATACGTTTGCGTCATGCAGAACGCGCACATGCTTTTCGGGAGGATCGCATACCACCCATTCACTACTGCGTTTATCAAAGCGCTGCCAAATAGCCAATCCAGCGACCGAACGAGTGAGACCAGCAAGTGACAGTGGCTTAACCGTGGTTTCCTTTGTACCGGGATCGGTGGTAATAGAAACAATCACGCCGCCGCGTTGGTAATGCCGGAGTGTTTTGGATAATTCCTGTTCTGTGACATCAACGATACGCGGAATCTCTCCAGCCTGAACTAGAATAATCGGCTTATGCTTAGCGGCAATTTTGCTGATGCCCAAAAACTCATGCAAAGCACTAACCCGACGATGCGAGCAATGTCCATGCATGCATTTAAAGCCACCCAAAGGATAGCTTTCGCTAGGTTCAAAATAAGCGGTTCCTTGGTCGACTTGGTTGGTGTGCTCATGCAGCCACGGACAGCTAATATCGTGCTTGCCATCACCCATGGGTTGTTTGTAAAAACCAGCTTCTTTCAGAGCAGCAATTACCGGGTTTTCATCCGGGCGGGGGATGTGAACATCGTCATGATCCGGTTCAATACAGCTAACCTGTTTGGATGATCGATGTTGTCGAGCGGTTTCTTTTAGCTCAATTTCCAAACCATCGACAAGCGCCAAGACAGAATAACGGCGCTCCGGCTTCCATTCTTTAAGCCTACTTGACCAGTAGGAACCATCATCATTCAGATACTTGCCGTTAATCGCTTTGGGTAATCGTCCTAAGCGAGCACAAGGCTCATTTGCGCCCGGATCGGTAAGTCCTGCATCGTTGATGGCTTCTAACAATCGGTCGGCGTCAGCAGAATCAGTGATGGGTTGATCAAGAATGAAGCCCACCTGAAAATTATCCTTCGAGGTTTCAATTGTCCAGCTTGGATCAACATTAATTCTATCTAATGGTACTTTACTGCCGATGTCATCCAACATAACTGCAAACAGGCCGGCAAATTGTTTTTTCTTGCGGCGATATTTACCTTCCTGATCTGGTTTGTAAGTTGCGAAACTGACGTAATTATTCCGGTCATTCGGCAACGGCGTTTTACCTGCAATCCAAGGCTTGCCAAACCATTTGGCGTTGCTTACTTCGGCAGGGTTTCCCGAAAAACTTACCGTGACCGGACGCTCGCTGCCGCTAATGTCACCAAAAATACCGCGCATAAAGTCATCATTAGACAATAAAGTGCAGGTATTGTCGGTTTTGCAGGTCTTAGTTACTTCGATTGTAAAATTTGGCTGATTATCGTTCATGACAACCCCCCTCCAAAAACGGATAACCACATAAACAGTCTAAAGCACTCTTTTTTGATGCTATGCATCACTTTATTAAATTTTGTCATTACAAAATCCTCATGGATTTTGCCGAACAAGTGGGAATTGCTATAAAATAGCGATGCGCTATCGTCTAAATTTAGGCAAGTCATCACTGACCCGGCTTGGTTAGAAACTAAGTCGGGCTTTGTGTTATTTGACCGTGCTGGTTTCGATGAAAGCTTTTAGATCGCGCGTGCGGTATTTAATCTGTCGTCCGATACGGACAAACGGAATGCGTACCTCACCGGTAGACCGCCACTTTATTAACGTAGCGGCCGGAATAGACAATAATGTCGATGCGCCCTCAGTATCTGTGAGAGTATCGACATCTAACGATAGACCCTGAAATGCCATTATCTTTCCTTGCAGAAAATCTGCGATAGACATCTCTGGCGTGGCGGGAAAATGCCATTGTTTTCGACTAACAATGAGTAAAAATAAAATGACATATAAACAATAGGTTACGTGATTCACTGCCTAATGATGTCAAAATTATATTTACAAAATGTTAAGTTTTCTTAACAATAGCGGCTGCTAAACAGAATGTTGATACCAGGAAATCCAGATGGATAAACCGGTTTTTTAACGATTGATGTTTGGCAACAAAACAAAAAATGTATTGCGTAGGAGCTAACATTGCTTTGTACTAATCCGCATCGGCCTTCGATGTTGGGTTAATAAATTCAAGCCCTGAATTGCACGCGGTTGCAGCCGCTTACGCTTCGGGGCTTTTTCGTTTCAGCAAATAGCTGGAACGCGCTGAATTATACTATATACAGTGTTTAATTAAGCCAGATTCCACAAGATATTGTGGTTGACATTGGGTTGGTTTTTAAAAGTCAACGACTTAGCGTAAAAAATAAATTTTCGTTTGTTCTAAAGTTACGGCAATTTTGTTCGATAGCGATGCGGTAACACGCTTTAAGACCCTATATTTCTGGTGCCTACGAGGCTATTGATCTGGATTTTTTCGACGGAATGAGCCATCCCAATGAGCTACAACGAAGCCGAAACTCGCTACTACCTCATTGATCCGGTTCTTCGCGACAAAGGTTACGACGACGCAACCAAACTCAAGTTGGAAACACCTGCGCCGGTAGAGGCTATTGGTCACAAAGGTCGTCGAGGGGGCGCGGGGCGCACAGACTATCTGTTATGTGTGCAAATGCCCAACGCAGCCAATCCACTACCGGTTGGTGTCTTGGAAGCCAAGAAAGAAAACGCCGATCCGTTGCAAGGTATGCAGCAAGCCAAGGGTTATGCCGAATGTAGTCGTTTCCATGTGCAATATGTGTTTGCCACCAATGGCCATTTGTACGGCGAATTTGATAAAACCACCGGTTTGCAACAAGGGCCGCATGGGTTCAAGGAATACTTTCCCAGTCATACCGAACTTACCCAACGTTATTTCAACGACACCGGCATCGACCTGAATAAACCTGAAGCGGCACTGTTATTTACCGCGGATAGTAAGGCCTATCCCAAAAGCCGTTATTATCAAGATGCCGCGATTCGAGCCTGCTTCGAGAAGATTCTGCATTGCGAACTGGAACAAAAGCCTTGCCGGGTGTTGCTGGCGCTGGCTACCGGTTCGGGAAAAACTGTGATCGCCGCCAACTTGTTATGGCGTTTGCAAGACGCCCAGCGCTTGACTAAGCCAGCCCTGTTTTTGTGCGACCGCGACGAACTGCGTACTCAAGGTTATAACAAGGTCAAGGCCGCGTTTGGCGGCAGTGTGCGTATCGTCGAAACCGAAAACGGCCAAAATGCCGCTAAGAACGCCCGCGTGCATATCGCCACCTATCAAACGTTGGGTTTGGATGACGAAGACGCTGGCACCGTCAGCTTTTTAACCGAACATTACCCAGCGGACGCCTTTAGCGTCATCATCATCGATGAATGCCACCGTTCCGCCTGGGGGCGCTGGTCGGAAGTGTTGTTGCGCAACCCTAATGCCGTGCAAATCGGCTTGACCGCCACGCCCAGGCAACTGCGCGAATCCAAGAAACAAACGGCTGACGATGCGGAAATCACCGCCAACAACCTCAAATACTTCGGCGAACCGGTCTACGAATACGATCTGATCAAAGCCCAGGAAGACGGTTATCTGGCTGCCTGCGAAATCGTCAAACGCAAAGCCAGCATCGACGACACCGTATTTACCAAAGCCGAAATTCTGGCCGCCAAGCCCAGGGACATCCGCACCGGCAAACCCATTGCCGAAGCCGATCTAACCAAGGATGAATACACCGGCAAACATTTCGACGACGAATTGTTCATCGATCTGCGCACGCCCAAAATGTGCGAAGACTTGTTTCAGCAACTTTGCCAGCACGGCGGCCCGGAACAAAAGGTGATTATCTTCTGTACCCGCGACATTCACGCCGACCGCGTTGTCCAGCAAATGAACAACTTGTATAGCCAGTGGTGCAAACAACAAGGCAAGACACCCAAAGACCTTTATGCCTTCAAATGCACCGCCAACGGCGGCCGCGACATGATCCAGCCTATGCGCGGTTCCGGCGAACGCGCTTTTATCGCCTGCACCGTCGATTTGCTGGCTACCGGCGTCGACATCGAGCGCCTCAATGCCGTGGTGTTTTTCCGTTATCTGGAATCTAGCATCCTGTTTTATCAAATGGTCGGACGCGGCACCCGCATCGACGAAGCCACTCAAAAATACAAATTCTGGCTCTACGATTACACCGGCGTCACCGACCTGTTCGGCACCGACTTCATTACCGCCAAAACCAAACCCAAAAACAAAAAGCCCAATGGTGATGATGACGATGAAGAGGGCGGAGATGGTGGTGATACCGGGGGTGGCGATAACCAACCCGCCGTGGCCGAGATCAAAGGTCAATATGTTAGCGTGAGCGGCGAAGGCCGATTCATTCTGACACAGCGCGATGGCAAGGCTTATAAAATGCCGCTGGACGAATACCGCCGCGAAATGCTGCAACGCGTTGTGAAGGAAGCGCGTAACCTGAACGACTTCCGACAGTTATGGATAGAAGCCAAAAAACGCCGCGAGTTGATCGATCATCTGATGGGCGAGCATTTTTCGCCGGAAGTGTTGCGCGAACTGGAAGGCATGCGCGAATTCGATTATTACGACCTATTTGCCCATCTTGGTTATCGCGCCCAGGCTTTGACGCGCCCGCAACGCGGCCAAGCTTATCTGGATGGCAACCAGGCTTGGTTTGCCGACATGCCAAAAGATAGCGCTATCGTCTTGCAGGGCTTTGGCAAGCAATTCAGTTTGGGTGGAACCGAAGCCTTGGAAATTCGGGAGTTTTGGGATGTGCCGGATATCCGGCAAGCAGGTGGCTTGGCGGCTTTGGAGAAAATAGGTAAACCGGCGGAGGTGATTTTTCAGGCTAAGGGTAGGTTGTTTGGGGTATGAGTAGCATAACTCTTGGGAAAGTAGCGCTCATCATTATGGGGCAGTCACCTGATGGATTTACCTATAACAAAGATAGAATAGGAATACCGCTTTTAAATGGTCCTGCTGAGTTCAGAGAAAAAACGCCTGTGGCAGTCCAATGGACGACTGCTCCAACAAAATATGCCGAACCTGGGGATATTCTCTTCTGCGTGCGCGGAAATACTCTTGGTCGTCAAAATATAGCAGATCAAAAATACGCTATTGGACGAGGATTAGCTGCCATCCGCGCTCGTTATAATAAGGCTGACAAGGATTTTGTTAGCTTATGGCTAAGGTATAAAGCAGTATCGATCTTGGGTGCTGGTAATGGCTCTACTTTTCCAAGCATTTCGGGCGAGTTTTTAGATGCTTTGCCATTTCCGGTTTTCGATGTCAAAGAACAGTGCCAAATCGCCGCCGAACTCAAATCCCAACTCGCCGAAGTGGGAACCGCGCGGCAGGCTTTACAGTGCCAGCTACAGGAAATCGTCAATCTGGCCAATGCCTACATTCGTGAAAGCATCGAAAGCACTGATGCCACGGAATTCGATCTGGGTGATGTACTGGATGAGGTCAAAAAAGGCATTGGTGAAAGTTGGGCGGATTATCCGGTACTAGGTGCGACCCGTGACGGTTTGGCCCCGGCTAAGGAGCCGCCCGGCAAACAACCGCAACGCTATAAACCGGTATTTGGCGGCACGGTGTTTTACAACCCGATGCGTATCTTGATCGGCTCGATTGCCTTTGTCGATGACGACGACCAGCCCGGCATCACTAGCCCCGATTATGTCGCTTTGCAAGGTAAACCCGGCCTAGTCGATTCGCGCTGGTTTTATTATTGGCTGCGCTCACCGTATGGCGTGCAGTGTATCAATTCTTTGGCGCGTGGCGCGGTCCGCGAACGGATGCTGTTCAACCGCCTGGCCGAAGGCGCGATCCTACTGCCGCCGTATCAGGAACAATGCTTGGTTTCCAAAGCATTGGCGCAATTGAAACCGGTCAAATCCGCCATTCAACAGCAACTGGACGACCTGAATAAAATTCAGGAACGCTTGTTGGCGCAGGCTTTTTCTGAGGCTTAATCATTATGCATTTGTGTTATTTCGATGAAAACAAGCACTCGCCTGATAATCCACATTTTTTTATTGGCGGGCTATTGATACCCGACAGCAAAGCCTTGGAATTTGAAAAAACATTGGAACAAATCGCGTTTAATTTTTTCGGCTCCAGTTCGTTGACGGTGCATAACGAGTTTCATGGAAAGGAGTTGTTTCACGGCAAGGGAATCGCCAAGGGGCGTAAGATGGAAGATCGGGTTCAGGTTTTTCGGGATGTCGCAAATTTTGTTACCTGCAATCAAATTCCCGTGCGCTTGGTGTGCATCAATGTAGATCGACACCGTAATAAATACGCCTATCCCATGGCAGCTTATCGTTTGGGTTTGATGCTTATTCTGGAGCGATATTGTGAGTATCTGGATAATGTCGATGATTTAGGGCTGGTCTTTGGCGATTATGAAGCTGATGAAGTAACCAGCGCAGTCGTTGATTTCTCGGAATATAAATCGCAAGGCAAAACGCCTATGTATTCGGGTAGGCCGTTGGGTCGATTGTTGGATACTGTTTACTTCACCCAGTCCCATCACAGCCGCTTTCTACAAGTCGCTGATCTACTCGTTTATATGGCCGGGCGTTACGAGAATATGCAGAACGTACCGGATAAATGGCATGAGAAAGAAGTGGCGGCGGCTTGGGAAAAAATTAAGGCCAGCGGGAATGTGTATATTCAACGCTGGCCTTAGGAATTTGGAACGACCAGCCCCCTTAGGGTGAAACTCGCTTTTGGAACGAGTGTTCTAGTCGCTGGAAATATTATCAACAGATTTGGCTCGTCGAGCAAGTCAGAATTTAAAAAGTAAATATGGCAAAAGCCCCTAAAACCAAACAACCCAAGGCCATTGCCTCGACGCAATCCTTATCAGCTTTCGTCAAATCCATTTGCGACGTGATGCGCCGCTCCAACTGCGCCAGCGCCTTGCAGTACGTGCCGGAACTGACCTGGATTCTGTTTCTACGCATTCTGGATACCCAGGAGCAAAAAGCACTCGCAGAAGCGGCTTTGGGTTATGACTATTCCCCGGCATTGACGGCACCTTATCGCTGGCAAGATTGGGCTGCGCCGTATTCAGATAAACCCGATGCGCCGAAAACTCCGGAAGGTTATGCGGTGGGTTGGAAGCGGCAACTATTGTTCGAGGCGGGTGAGGGCAAGTTGTTCGAGTTCATCAATAACGAGCTGCTACCGTTTTTACATCGATTGGATGTCAACCCGCTGACCCAAATCCCCAATCCCAGCGCCAGCCCGAAACAGCGGGTGATTGGCCGCATCATGACGGCGGTGGAAAAAGTCCGCGTCGATAGCGAAACCAATTTGTGCGACATCTTCGACAAGGTGCACGAAATCCATATCGACCATATCGATGACACCCATTTCTTCACCTTGTCGCAGGTTTATGAAGATTTGCTGCTGAAAATGGGTGAAAAGAACTCCGACGGCGGCCAGTTCTTTACCCCGCGCGAAGTGATCCGGGCCATGGTGCATGCGCTCGATCCCAAGCCCGGCGAAACCGTTTACGACCCGTGTTGCGGAACCGGCGGTTTCCTGGCAGTGGCCTATGAGCATATCAGCCAAAAGCTGGGTAATAGCCCTGCCTCGACGGTGCTGGAAAAGCTAAAACACGATACCTTTTTCGGCCGGGAAAAAGAGAATCTGGTATTTCCGATTGCGTTGGCCAATCTGATTTTGCACGGCATCGATCAGCCCAATTTGTGGCACGGCAATACTCTGACCGGCAAGCAAACTTACGATGGCTTATTTGAGCAAGCGCCGGCGACATTCGATGTAATCCTGACCAATCCGCCTTTCGGTGGTAAGGAAGGTAAGGATGCCCAGAAAAATTACGACTTTGAAACCGGTTCCACGCAAGTGCTGTTCATACAGCATATTTTGGCGGAATTGAAACCTTCGCCGGAGGAAGATAAAGCGCTGGGTGGGCGTTGCGGCATCGTGTTGGATGAAGGCTTGCTGTTCCGCACCAACGAAAGTGCCTTCGTGGAAACCAAACGCAAGTTGGTCGACGAGTGTGATTTGTGGTGCATTGTCAGTTTGCCGGGCGGTGTGTTTTCGACTGCTGGCGCGGGTGTCAAAACCAATCTGCTGTTTTTTACCAAAGGCAAAAAGACCGAACGCATCTGGTATTACGATTTATCGCAGGTCAAAGTCGGCAAAAAATCGCCGATGACCTTGGCACATTTCGGCTTCGATAAACAAGGCGGCATTCTGGCCGATGCAAATTTGCCCGCGAGCTTAACGGCGGAATGGCTGGAGCAAGAGGGTAATCAAGGTCGTTCCTTCCCAACCTTTGCGAAACTACTGGCCAAGCATGGCACGCCGGAAGCCGATAGTGCGTTTTCCTGGACAATCGGTTTTGCCGCCCGTCGCGCCAAAGCCCGCGAAGACATGCAACCCTTCATCGACGAAGCCAACCGGCTCACCGAGGAATTGCTGCCATTGCGGGAAGAATTGAAGGCGCTGAAAAAGGACAAAGCCGATAAAGTCAAAATCGCTACCGTCGAAGACGCTATCAAAACCAAGGAAAA
This sequence comes from Methylomonas sp. MgM2, assembly GCF_054172045.1. Classification (NCBI taxonomy): domain Bacteria; kingdom Pseudomonadati; phylum Pseudomonadota; class Gammaproteobacteria; order Methylococcales; family Methylococcaceae; genus Methylomonas; species Methylomonas sp. MgM2. Next base: position 17,884 of record NZ_JBSYXO010000051.1, read on the forward strand.
AGCGATACGCGAAGCCCAAGCCAAGGCCAGCGACATCGACGCGGCGGTATTCGATCTAAAAGCCGTCAATCCCAACATTAAAGCTGTTGTCGATATCCGCACCGTGCAAGAAATTATCGACAACATCAATTTGCAAGGTGAGATTGTGGCGCAGGCGATGGCGAATTTGCGGGGGATGATAGAGGTTGATAGTCAGCCGAATCCAAAATGACAGCGCCAACTTATCCGATTATTTCGATTGATGACGATGCACCGGAGTCGCTGGAACAACTCGGGACAAAAACCAAATATTGGCTGCATATTGACGAAAAGCGGTATTTGCTAAAAATCGGTCGGGCACATACGGGTGAAAATTGGGCGGAAAAGGTTGCATGTGAATTATGTGCTTTGCTGGGTTTGCCTCATGCGCATTATGACTTAGCAGAGTGGAAACAACAGAAGTGCGTTATCAGTGAAACTGTTGTTCCGAAGAATGGCCGATTGATCATGGGAAACGAGTTGTTGTCTGAGATTCACGTCAATTACCCCACTCACCAACGCTATCAGGTTCGTGATCATACATTTGGCCGCATTGCGAGTTTGTTAAATAGTCCGGAAATTTTGTTGCCCTTGGGCTGGACGCCACCAGGGCGGGGCGTAAGCAATGCATTTGATGTTTTTGTGGGGTACTTGATGTTAGATGCATGGATTGCTAATCAAGATAGACATCATGAAAACTGGGGTGAGATTGCGTACAATGAGCATATCTATCTTGCGCCGACTTACGATCATGCTGCGTCTATGGGGCAGAATGAAACCGATGCGGCGCGTAAAGACCGATTGCATACCCGTGATCGCAATCGGCATATTAGTGCTTATGTTGAAAAAGCCCGTTCAGCCATTTATTTAAACAAGACAGAACGAAAGCCATTATCAACGGTCGAAGTTTTCGGGATGGCTGCGGAAAGAAGTAAAAAAGCCGCGAGCGTTTGGCGCGAGGTATTAGGAGGAATTTCAAAACAGCAATGTATAGCCGTTTTTGAAAAAATCCCCAGCGTCGAAATCAGTGAGGCTGCAATAGAGTTTGCTGTCACTCTTTTGGAATTAAACAAGCAACGAATTTTAAAACAAGAAATATCATGAAATCGCTTTATATCGCTTGGCAAGACCCGGAAACACGGTTATGGCATACCGTGGGGCAATTGAGCAGACAAAACGGTTCCTATTGTTTTTCATATACGCAAGGTGCGTTAGCATCGCCGCGATTTAAATATCTGGGTCGCATGCGGGATTTACATCAGCGTTATGTGTCCCATGAATTGTTTCCTTTGTTCTCAAATCGGGTATTGAGCCGGTCACGACCCGAATATCCCGATTATGTGCGTTGGTTAGCGATCGAACCCGATCAGCAAGATGACCCCATGCAGTTGTTGGCGCGTTCAGGTGGAAGACGGGCAACCGATGAATTATGCGTTTACCCGAAGCCTGAGGTGAACGCTGATGGCGAAATCGAATTGTTCTTTTTTAGTAACGGGCTGCGTTACCTTGATCAAGCCGATTTGCAACGGATTAATAGCCTGAAGGTTGGCGACAGATTATCTTTGCGCCCTGAAGATGATAACGTAAAAGATCGTTTTGCCTTGCGTTTGGAAACCGAAGAGCCGGTGAAAGTTGGGTATTGTCCTCGTTACCTAAATCGAGATTTGCGCCAGGTGCTTTCAAAGGTTGATATTCGGCTGTCGGTTGAACGCGTTAATATCGATGCGCCTATTCAATATAGATTACTTTGTCGCGCTATCTTTCTTCACTCAGCAGGTATCGATTTATTTGCTAGTGATGAATATTTAGCGTTGGATCGCATCACGGCTGCGGCTTAGTATTCAGTCAGAGGTGTTTTTTACCTCTATTCTAATTGGCTTTCAAGGCATGTACGTTCTCATCCGTTGGCGTGGTGCATTGCTGGATATAATCGGCGATTTTATTGATGGCTTGTTTCATGGTATTGGCTTCGGTATTGATATAACCCGCCGTCACGTCGTTATCGGTTTTGTGATTGGCTAAGGTTTTCAATAGTGAAAATGGAATCATCGCCGCCTCTCCAATGGTCAAAAACGTGCGTTTCAAATCATGACTGCTAAAAGTTACGCCGGTTTTTGCCACCACTTGAGCAATTGGCTTACGCGGAATATTCATCACGCCATCGGCGGAATCGCCGGGAAACACAAAATTGCTATCGCCGGTTAGTTGTTGGAGGTTGCGCAAATAGGGTTTTAGCTGTGGTGCGATATAGGTCGTAAAATCGGTGTGATTTTTAGTGTCGCGTGCTGTAAGCGAATCATTTTTGAAATTAATGTCCGTCCACTCCAAGTAACGAATGTCCTGATCCCTCAAGCCGGTATGTAACAAAAGTAGTAAATAAACTTTGGCCTTTTCATTTTCCAATGATATGACGGCGTTATACCAATCTCTGAGGTTATCACTCGGGACCATGCGTTTTTTACGCTTTGGTTTTGCCCAAAGACTGCCATCACGTAAAACGTCGACGGGGTTTTCGTCCAAAGCTTTTAGCGTTACTACGGCATAACGCATTAATAAGCGAAGTACCCTTAACTTGTTGTCACGACCACCTTCGATTTGTTTACGCCGTGCAAGCACCATGTCGCGAGTAATTTCGTTAATAGGTTTGTTTAGCCAGTCAGGGAAGCCTTGCTGTAATTTTTTACGATAATCGAGAATCGACGCTTCGCGAAGATCGTTTTTATCTTTGAGGTATTGTTCTAGCAGTTCTTGTAAGGTGATGCCGCGAATGCGCTGTTTGCGCTTTTCTTCGGTCGGGTTGATTCCCTGTGCAAGTTCAGTTAAGGCCGCTTGAGTCATTTTTCTGGCTTCGGCGACCGATAAATCGTTAACGCTCCATAAACCCCATATAGCCACAGCAGTGTAAAACGGTGAGACTGTTAGGCAATCAACACGAGGAG